>JAFGGE010000105.1 GCA_016930745.1 Sedimentisphaerales bacterium | reverse complement strand
CGCATGTCGTCGGACACCGCCATCCCGATCCGTTCATATCCGGCGTCGGGCTTGCCGTTATAGAACATGACAAAAGGATATCCCAACGATTTATCTTTATCGTGTATGATGTTGCTTTTGTACTGTGTCAACCGCTCAAAGTCCCGCACATCGGACTGCTCGCGCGACAACACGGGTTCCTCCAATCGGCTCCAGGGCGCCGGCCGGGCGGGATCGGTCGTCCAGGCCAGTCCGATCGCAAGAGGATCGGTTTCATATCCTTGCAAAGCCCCGCCCAGATAAGACATCCAGTATTTGTCATCATACCTCTCTAGAGTATAGGAGCTGCCCCATTCGTAATCCTGCAAAGCAATATAGCCGGCCGCCTGCATAGCGTCCCAACCCTCCTTGCGAAAAGGAAGAATCTTGCCGATTGGCGTCCAATCCAGCAGATTTTCACTAACTGCCAAGGCGGTCTCATATCCTGTACCATCGAATATGATGTAAGTCATATACCACTTGTCGTTATGACGAAAGACGCTTGGACAATCCAATTTTCGCCCTTCCTGCCCTTTGAGAACTATGCCGTATTTATAGGGTGTCTTGACCTGTTCATAGATTTCCTGCATGGTCTGTGGATCCACGGTTCTATCGACCGGTTTTGCCGGAATGATTCTGCGAGAGGCGGTCTTTTCCTCCGGGCCGATGTACCTGTAATTAAATCGCCGATTGGGAGCGCTGTCGCCGCTGACGGCAAATTCAGCGATATCGTCCGGCGACTGCATATTGTCGGCCCAGTGGAAATCGAAATTCACCTGCTTGCCGGACAGTCCCGCTGTGTCGCGGGGAATCGCCAGTTCCATATCACAACCACTGAAACGATAAGGAATCATTTGGACAGGCGTCCAATCGCCACCGGACCGGAACCGCTCCATGCTCGTTTCCGTCGCCTTCGATACGCCTCCATTGATTCGAAGATCGTACCCATGCCAGCCCGTCGAGGCATTCTGATCGGCATCGATAAACAGCAGCATCCACTGGTCATCCGAATACGGCGTGATCGGTTCGGCCGTCCGGGCGTAGAAATAGACATTCTTCGCATCGCAGGCTGCTTTGAGCCGGACAAAATCGTTCCGTCCGGTTGTGTTGACATAGCGCGTCGATCCATACCCCTTATGGTCTCGATGAGCCGTATCGCCGATGGTATCGCGATACTCGGGCAAGACATCGGCCCAATCTTCAAAACTCCCATCTATCGCAATCGTTTTGAAAGCGGAAGCAACAGGAGGCTTGCGCACCCCTTTGAAACGACGGATATAGCCGGTCATCTGGTAATAATAACTATCGCCATGGCCTCCTTCCATCGGTTCGATATCGCGGCTGTATTCATGATTATACTGATCGACAAACAGGGCATCGGAATGATAGCTGTCCTGCGTGGTGTACTTGTACCATTCGACAAAGCGGCCGGCCACCCACTCGTTCCAGCCCGTAATAAATATAAATGCAGGATCCAGTTCCAAGGCGCGTTGCCATTGTTCGGCAAAGTTTAAACCCAGATGGACCGCCCTGGGTTGAGTGTCTTTGCTGTTGTTATGCCAGCTTCGGCCCATGGCTCCGGATTTATGGCTCATCATGGACAAATCGGAACCGACGGCATTCTGGGCGATGCCGACCGTGACCTCTTCGATACGACCGTTTTCATCCATAAATCCATGCTGCGGGCAGACTTCCAGCCAGCCCCACTGATTCGGCCCGGCCGGACCGGTGAAATAGGAAGCGACCGGCTTTCGAAAAGTGAAAAATTCGCGAATTTCGGCGCTTTCGATGGCGGCCGGATCGGCCAGGATCAGCGGCTTGCCTTTCCATCGAAACCATAATTCTTCGTACAAGCCGGGACGATACAAATCCTCATACACCTGCTGCACGACGCCGCGGGGATCGCCGAAGGGAGTTAAAAACACAATCTGCGGCGTCCGGTTTCCCTGCCCGCGAATGATCCGAAATTCATCGCACAAAGCCATGTACGATTCTTTGAAGGTAAAGGGCGGATTGGTCGTGTCAAAAAAGATGGCGTCCACCCCGGCATCGGACAGCATGGAGGCATGTTTGCGAATGACGAATCGGTCTGTTGAGATGTAATAACCCAGCTCAGGCCTGCCCCAGTGATGGGCTGCTCCGACCGGCCCCCACTGCGGATTTTTCGGATTATCGGCAAGAATCTGCGTCACATCGTAAGGTCCGCGGACCCCATGCGCGGTATGCCATGTCCAGTAAAAGATCCCTACAAATTTATCTTTTTTCGGCTCGCCACACTCCTTATGATCCGGCAGGGAACGCCCCAAAACATCGCTAGCCACCCAGGTATCGCTGTAAAGATCTCTCATTTCCGCATTGCTCACAGAGAAGGCAGACAGGAGGGAAACGGTCAGTATTCCGCGTCGTATCTTTTGTTGAATTGACAAGAGTCATCCTCCAATCAGTTGGGATCTTTTTGTGCCTTATCAAGGATTGAATTCACGACGATAACATCCTCTTTTCGTTCGGAGGGAGTTATATCAAGACGCTCCAGCCTGCCCTTACTGTATCGTCCCTGTATTACAGTACGGTAGGGTGCGTGGAGTTTGAAATCCACATTCCAGTCCTTTGGCCAGGCCGGCAGAAGGAATACTTTTTTGCCTTCCGTCTGCAACAGCATGGACTGGACCGCCCTGAGCAGAATCCCGCCATGATCCTGGTCGGGCACCCAGTCGTAATTGGGACCCCAGAACGCCGGAAAACGCGAGTTTTTATCTTTGTTCAGAGCACGCCCTGCAACATACTCCCTGGCTTGCTCAGTCAGACCGAGATAGGCCATGAAAATGTCATCCTGTCTCCAACCAGAGTTGCCTCGGTCCAGACGATGCTCCAGGGCGGCCCGACCCAGCGCTGCATTGTCTTTTTCGAAAGACACCAGCCGGAAGGGAAATACGGCGTAAAGCTCCGGATTTTCGATATTCCGTTTGTCAGCGTATTGTTCCGCAGGAGCCAGCATGCGCACACCGTTTTCTTCACGGACAGGCACAGGAGGCAGCTTGTCCTGGAAGCTTTTCCAAAATTCTCTCTGCTCGGCCGTCACGGATTTCTCCGGCAATACGAGCAGACGTCCCGTCACCGCATGCAATCCCGCCACTTCCGGCATGGGATTGGTGCAATCCCACCATGTCTCCAGGGCCTGGGACGGATGCATGACAAGTTTTCCGTCATCCCCCGTTTTATAATGCTGATCGAAAAACGTCAGGACCTGATGAGCCGTCGGAAGCAAAGACTCTTTCAGAAAGGATTCATCCAATGTATAGTCATAATAATCGAACATCATAAAGACCAGTTCCGGCCCGGATACCCACTCCCATTTGTGCCAGCCGCTTTCCTGCAGTTTGTCCTGACGCTGTTCATACGGCGTCCAGCCATAGGTTTCACTGAAGACCGCGCCCCAGAAGTAAATACATTCCGGAATAAATGCTCCGTCGTGCCCAAGATATTTTTTCGTGCGATGAACAAACAGCGGCATCAGATCATCTACATACATCCGAAACAGCGGTCGCATCAAATCAAAGTCGCCGGAGGCGGGCATGCTGATATACGGCAGCCGCGTGTTCTGCCACCAGTAACCGGGCCCCCACCGGCGAAAATCGGCATCCCCCGGCATGCCGGCGGCGGGAACGGTAAAGATCGAACCGTTAAACTTGATCGGATATCGTCCTCGCCCCGCACAGGCATTGATAAAACGCTGGAGCTGATAGGCCTGCGATACGGCAAACGCCGGCTCGGTTGTGTTTACACTTTGTTCCCCGATCATTTTCCCATCCAGAAACAATCGCTGCGTTCCTGTGGATGGATCCAGCGTCGCCGCCACGTGGTGCCAGGTACCGAGGGTCAGACAATTTTTCACTTCAACATGTCCGCTCATGCTGATTAAACGAAGACTGTTGCCGGGCCATGTATCCAGTAGAATCCCGTCATCTTTGCCCGGCGTTACCTTGTCTATAATGCGTCCGCCGGAAGCCGGAAGAGCGCCCGGCATGATCCACGCTTCCCATGTCAATGGCCCGGCCAGATCGTTGGGATCGATATCAGCAAGCTCTTTTCCAATCGGCACATCCACCCAGCTTCCGATGACGCCTTCCTTCTGTAAAGGAGTCCGGTTCAGGGTTAAAAGCAGGATCTGCTCCGGATTGAGCGCCTGGGTAAATACAGATACCCGGCCAATCTGCCCGACAAATCGATTGCCTCCAGATTGATCGATGCCGATCCGAATCGGATGATCATTCTGCCCCACCATGGCCGGCGGGGAAGGCGGACGATCCGAATCGATATGAATCCAGCTTCGCTGCCAGAAATCACCCCACCATTGCTCGTGGCGATGGCGGCGAACGGCGAAATCCGTTTGTTCCACTTGCCGGATAATTCCATCAACCGTATTGAGCCATTGTTCGGGAGTGGACGGATGTTCGGTTAATACAAACACACTGAATCGCTGCGATGCCGCCGATCTGGTCGTCAATGTCATGTCATTCACCCGTTCGCTGTTTTCGGCGGTGATCACCGCTCCAAAGGTGCGTCCCAACAATGGATCGGCCATGGGAAAATCATCCAGGCCCTGCACCTTCATAGTGATAGCCGGGCCGACAGATTTGCTGTTGTGGTGCACCCAGCCGATTCGTCCCTGCAAATCCCTGAAGATTGTGTCCGGCTGTACAACCGTAGGCGGCAATGGATCTTTGGGGCGGGAGTGGCTGATCTGCATCACATCGCTGCATTCCAGAGAAGGCAACTCATTCGGTTCGTTGCGCCACAATTCGATATGACCGGTCAAACGAACCGGCTCCGCGGATTCAGCCGTCGCATAAACTACCGGGTCATGGGCGTCCACCCAGACAGAAATCTTAACTGCGTTGGGCTTTCCACGATTAATTTCAAAGACAATCGTGCCATTTTCCAATTGTAATTCCTGCTGGAAAGAAACATCCCCCTGCAATGGATTGGGGGAAATCCGAATGCGGACCTTGCCGATCTTGAGCAGGCGTGCGTTGTCTCCCCATGCATCGGTCTTACTGATGTAGAAATACAGATCGCCTGTTTCCTCCATCCAGACATTCAGACCGATGTCTCCGTTGCCCAGCGGCATGCTTCCCGAAGCATCTTTGCTGGGACTGGTCCACAGGACATTATAACGATCCATCTCGGAAGAGCTGCGGGCCAGGGAAATAATCCCTGAAATCAAGAACAGGATTGCCATCCTTTGCACGACCATCATACACCTTCTTTCTGTCCTCTCTTATTCACTCCGGATTTTTACGCTGTTGGCTCGCAAGCCATCGCCGGAGGCGGCAATACGGATGAAACCCGGTCGGCTTTCGAACGTGCGAAGGATCAGCATCGCCTTGCCGTAGAACAATTGGCGATAATCGGCCTGGAACGGTTCCAGCGAAAGCGGATTGCCGTTGCCCACGCCGGCGATCTCCGCAGGTCCTTCCACCTGGAAACGGACCAGGTTGTCGGCCAGGGGACACAGGATTCCCTTCTCATCCAGTGCTTCCACCAGGACATAGCACAGGTCCTGACCGTCCGCTGTCAGGATAGTACGATCCGGCGCCAGGCGAATCGATGCGGGTCTGCCCACCGTCCGCATCGTTTTTTCCCCGATTTTCTCCCCATCTTTGTATACAACCGCCTTCAATTCGCCCGGCTCATACACCACCTCATTCCATCGCAGGCGGTATTGATAGGTCGGATCGTAATAGGACGACTCCACCTTTGCCGGGAAAACACCGAATTCCCGGATGCTCGCCCAGACCCTGGACCGTAAATCCGTAAATTCAATACGTATGTACCTGGCCTGAACATCCACATCATGGAATTGTTCGCTCGGCCCCCCCCATCGGGGTTCCTGACTGGACTGTTTGGTAGCAATCGTAGTCCATTGGGATGCATCGGATGAGGCTTTGATGACATAACCGTAATTTTTTTCTTCCTTTTCAAAACCAATGGAAACCAATCGAATCGGCTGGATCTTGCCCAGATCGACCTGCCACCACTGGTCGGTCTGACCTGAATCAGCGCACCACCGCGTATTATGATCCCCGTCATTGGCGTGATTCGCGGGATGTCCATAGTCCGATTGGAAAGTCCCTGCGGTTGCAGGTTTTCCAAGGGCAAAATTTTCAGGTCGGTCCGGCAGCTCTCCCTTGGTGCGCTGGCCGAGAGATTTGCCGTTTAAAAACAGCTCGGCTGAATCTCCGTTCGTGTAGATAAAAACCGGCACGTTCTTGCCGACTCGTTCTGGCCAGTTCCAGTGTGGCAGAATATGCACTGTGACGGCATCCGGACGCCAATAGCTTCGGTACAGATAAAACCGGTCCTTGGGAATCCCGCACAGATCGACAATCCCGAAGTACGAACTCCTCGCATCCCGGTCAAACGGCGTGGGCTCTCCCAGATAGTCGAATCCCGTCCAGACAAACTCCCCGGCCACAAAACGATCCTGCTCCATGAGCTTGAATTCGGCATCCGCGATATCCGACCACGGCGCGGCGTTTAGATCATAGGAATCCACCTGAAGCCGGTCGGAATACCGGGTCTTTTGATTCGGCAGCGGCAGGTCATAAAAGCCCCGCGTACTCAGCGCCGAAGCGGACTCGCTGTATACAATCGGCGTATCCGGGAAAAGCTCCCGAAACGGGGCATAGCGGCGGGCGTAATTCCAACCGGTCAGATCCAGGCTTTCCAGCACGCGCGTTCCCACGGCGGAAGGAATATAACAACCCATTCCCACGGGTCGGGTTGGATCAAGCCGGCGGACAAATTCACCAAGGATTTTCACCTGTTCCCGGCCTCTTCCGCCGGCGTTGCTTTCCACGTCGGAAATTTCATTCCCGATCGACCAGAGCACCACGCTGGGATGATTCCGGTCCCGCAGGACAAAATTCCAAAGCTGCTTTTTATTATGCTCCACGAGATCCACATCCCTCGCCCGGTCCGATGTCTCATTCCACTTATCGAAACATTCATCCCAGACCACGATCCCCATCCGGTCACACAAATCGAGCACTTCGGGCGCGGGCGGATTGTGGCTGGTGCGAAGTGCATTGCACCCCATCTCCTTCATGATCTGGAGTTGCCGCTCCATGGCCCTGGTATAAAACGCCGCCCCCAGAGGGCCCTGATCATGGTGCAGGTTGACTCCATACAACTGGACTCGCCGTCCGTTGAGATGAAATCCGTCGTTGGCGGTAAATTGAAACGTGCGGATTCCAAACGTCACCAGGTCCGTGTCAAGAATAGCATCCTCCCTGGAAATGATTACCCTGGCCGTATACAGCTTCGGGCTGTCCAAGTCCCACCGCTGGGGATTGGGGATCTCGAAAGACGGTTCCGCCTGACAGGACCCTTTTGCCGGGACGGTATAATCCTTTCTGGCTCGAACCACCGGCTGACCAGACGGATCAAACAAGATCGCTTCGACCTGTATCTTCGCTTCGGCATCGAGATGGTTTTCGATCGTTGTGCTCACTTGCACCGTCGCGGAAGAGTCGTTCACTTGGGGCGTCGTCACAAACGTGCCCCAGTGGGCCACATGTACCGGATCGCAGATCGTCATCGTTACGCTGCGGTAGATTCCGGCCCCGGGATACCACCGGGTGCCGTGCCGCCGCGTATCGGCCTGAACGGCGATCACATTCGCGCCGCCAAATTTCACAAACGGCGTAGCATCCACCCGGAAGGACATATATCCATAATCCCATTGCCCGGCTAATTGCCCATTGACATAGACCCTGGGAAACGCCATCACTCCGTCAAAATCCAGATACACCCTTTTGCCCTGATCGGCCTTATCCAGTGAGAAGGTTTTCCGATACCAGCCGACTCCCCGCCACGGAAGCTTGCCCGCATAGCCGTTTTCCTTCGGGTCGAAAGGTCCCGCGATCGCCCAGTCGTGCGGCACAGTGACCTGTTCCCATGCCGAATCGTCAAAGTCAACCTTTTCCGCGCCGGCAATCTCCCCCTTGGCAAACCGCCAGTGGGAATGAAAACTCGCTGTACTTCTGTCGGCATAACTTACCGACGCACACACGATACACGCCACAAAGAAACAAAGAATGGAATGGTCAGCCTTTTTCATGATAATCCCTTTCTTTGGCAGCAGCTAAAACAGGCGCAAACCACACCCCCATCTTGTGGCTTTTTGCGCACAAACTCCCTGCCGCCCAAATCTGCGGCACTATTGGGAAAATAACGTTTTATTCGGCCATCCGAATCGGCTTGACGCCCTTGGCGATAAATTCGTAGTTGCCTGAGCCAACGGCGTACACGACCGAGCCGTCTTCTACACACAAATACGCTGTACCGGCAAAATTGCCTTTTTCGGAGACTGACTCCCGTTTGTCGGTCGGAATATAGACTCGTGCGGTCGTATTGGCCGGGATGTCCACTTTCAGCGTAAACACATCGTCCGACAGATTCCAATCCGTATGGATCATTCCGCGGATGCATTTATGGCTGACCCGGGCCTGATGGATTTTTCCGCCCGGCTGCGGCCGGATAATGATCTGCTCGTAGGCCGGCCCATCCGTATCGATGCCGCCGATCGTCTTGAACATCCACTCGCATACCGCTCCGAAACTGTAATGGGCGAAGCTGTTCATGCCGGGATCCTGGAATCCCTTGTCCGGCGTCCAGCCATCCCACCGTTCCCAGATGCTCGTAGCGCCGTGCCGAATGGAAAAACCCCAGGACGGGAATGTGTCATTATGAAACAACCGGTACGCCACATCCGGTCGCCCAACACCGTACAGGGTCATCATCAGGTCCTTGGTGCCGACAAATCCCGTCGACAAATGCCAGCCTCGCTGGGCAAGGTTGTCGACCAGGTACTTCACGGCGGCCGGCCGCTTGGCCTGAGGCAGCAGATCGAACATCAGACCCAGAACATACACCGTCTGCGTATCGCCCTTGATACGTCCATCTTCGGCGACATAGGCCTTGTTAAACGCCGCCTTGATGTCCTCGAACAGATTGTTGTACTTGACCACATCCTCGGCCTTGCCGAGTACTTCGGCGGCTTTGGCGGTCAGCCTGGTGCTATAGGCAAAATAGGCCGTCGCCAACACATCCTTGGGCGTATCGGCATTGATGCTCAGCCAGTCGCCGTATCCCTGGGCGGGACGCAGAAGGTCTTTCGTGGTTCCTTTGCAGTAGTCCACCCATCGCTGCATGCCGTCGTAATGCTCTGCCAATTCTCGTTTGTCCCCGTAAATCATGTAAACCGTCCATGGACAGATCACGCCGGCATCCCCCCAGGCCGCCGTCCCGCCGCCGGTGGCCACTTTGCGCGGGGCCACATCGGGAAAATCGCCCGTCGGTCCCTGGGCATCCTCCAGATCCACCAGCCATTTGGTGTAGAAAGCCGAGACATCGGTATTGTTGGTCGCCGTCCGCACATACACCTGTGCATCGCCCGTCCAGCCCAGCCGCTCATCCCGCTGCGGACAATCGGTAGGGATATCGATATAATTGGCCCTTTGGGTCTGGCAGATGTTTTTATAAAGCTGATTGGCCGTCTCATCGTTGCAGACAAAGCTGCCCGCCACCGGCGTGGCGCTGGTCAGCTCGATCCCCGTGATCGTATCCAGCGGGGGACGCTGATCCAATCCGCTGATCTCAACATACTGGAAGCCATGGAACGTAAACCGCGGCTGCCAGATCTCGACGGCATCGCTCTTGCAGATATAGGTATCGGTAGCGCGTGCCCCGCGCAGATTGATCGTGTAGATGGTTCCATCCGGATTGAGCCGTTCGGCAAAACGCAGGACCACCTTCTGGCCCGGCCGGCCCTTGACCTTGAGCCGCACAAAGCCGGCGAAGTTGGTTCCCATGTCAAACACGTATTTGCCCTTCTCCGGCTCGGCGATCGTGCGCGGCCGGATCTCCTGAAAGACCTGCACCGTCACGCCCGGGTAAGACTGGATTTTCGCCTCGATCTTGCGAGTCACATCCACGGACTTCCAGCCGGTATCCGCAAAGTCGGCCGTCGCCCAGTCCTCCATCTCCAGACGGGCGTCATACGTCTCGCCCATCAGAAAATCGCCCTCCAGGATCGGCCCGGTGGACGCCTTCCATGAGCCGTCGGTGGCCACCGTGTCCGTGCTGCCGTCGGCATATTCAATGCGGAGCAAAGCGGAAAATCTCGGATTCTGGCCATAATGATCCCGCATATGCTGCCAGCCGATATGTCCGCTGTACCAGCCGTCGGCCAGAAGGGCCCCGACGGCATTGTCGCCCTTGTGAACTAATTCCGTTACATCGTAGGTATTGTAGTACACCCGGATATTGTAATCCGTCCAGCCGGGAGCGAAATAATCCCGCCCGACCTGCCTTCCATTCAAATGCATCTCGTAATTGCCCAGCGCCGAGGCATAAATCACGGCCCTTCGGATTTCCTTGGCGCAGGAAAATTCCTTGCGCAGGAACTGTACCGGCGGCAGGAACAATTCCGACGAGGCAATTTCGACATTGCTCCACGGCCGGCATCCGTACTCGCCCAGTTCCATGGCCTGTTTCCAGTCTGTGGTGTCTTTGTCCAGATTCATCCAGTCGCTGTCGCCCTGGTTATGGCTCAGCCAGCTCTTGTCGCTGACGATCACGATCGGCTCGCCCCGGTCAAACTCGATCTTGATCACCGCCAGGAAACCGGCCGGATTGGCCGAGTCCCCTTCATTGACGGCTTCTGCGGCGACGACATTCTGCCCCGGCCGGATACGATCGGTCATATCGAAAGCCACGGCTGTCTTAAAATTGCTGCCGTCCCGCGTTCGCCGATGATTGACAAAAAGAACGTAGCGGTTGTCGGCCGTGATCGCGGCGGTCGCCCGTTTGATCCGGCGATTCTGCGGAATCGTAAAAATCGTGCGGAAGTAACGCCCTCCCACCGGCGCGCTGTCGCGCGGATTGCCTTCCGGATACCATATCCATTGGGCCTTCTCGAAAGACAGATCAAACTGGGCCATAGAGCGGTCGCGGCAGGCGTCCAGGCCGATCCATTGTGCCGTCCATTCCTTGCCGGAATCCATCAACCCGGTCGTCCATTTGGCCGGGGCGCTCCAGGCCGACGGCTCGCCCCGCCGGTCCCAGACGCGGACCTTCCAGTAACATTCCCTGTTCGAACGCAGCGGCAGACCCGTATAGGCGATCTGCGCAGTTTCATCGCTCATGACTTTGCCCGTATCCCACAGATCGCCCTGATCCTTATCGAGCAACTCGCGGCTGCCGGCCACAAGAATATGGTAGGCGGTTTGGATCTGCGCCCTTTCCTGCGACTGCACGACCCAACTCAGCCGGGGATCGGGCATATCCAGTCCCAGCGGATTGACCTTGTATTCACATCGCAGATAGGCCGGCTCAATCCCGGCCTGCGCCGACGGGGAACAAACCAGACACAAACTCATACCCGCAAGAAACCCTAGGGAACTCAAAAATGCCGGCATGCCTTTCATGGTTTTGTCCTTTCCTGGATTTGTCGTTTCGTTCTTTTCAATCCCTGGCCCTCCACAATCGACCCTCCTTTTCCCACTGCCGCAGTAGGACATAGCGGCGGGAATGGCAAACCATCACCGCTCCGTCCTTTCAAGGGGATTTATAATACCCGCCTACCGATACCTTTGTCAAGGTTGGGCATGCCCGTCCATGAGACGGCCGCAGCAACACTGCCACGGCATAAACAGCATCAAATTCGCCAATTAAGCGGGCCCAAAACCGGGGGCAGACCAAAATCATCGCGGAACCAATTTTCTGTTTGACAAGTTTCCCTAAAACAGTACACTGATATAGGGTTGAAGCGTGTGCTTGTGTTGTTTAGGCCGAGGATATGGCGAATGGAAAGACATAAAGCCTTTACGCTTATCGAGTTACTGGTGGTCATCGCCATCATCGGAATCCTTCTTGCGGTTCTCGTGCCAGCGTTGAGTTTAGCCAAAGACATGGGAAAACGAGCCGTATGCCTTGCCCACATGCATGGAATCGGGACCGCCTGGACCCTGTATGCCGATGAGAATGACACCCGTATCGTGAATGCCAAAACCGCCCGGATTGCGGAAGTCCCCGGCACCGGTGGAGGCAGAGCATTCCAGATGATCTGGAGTCCTTCCGACAGTTATTTCAATGAGCCAACCTGGGTCGGATGGTGGGGTTTTGAGACTGAAGAGAAAAAATATGATGAAGAAGCCCATCAGGCATGTATCACCCTTGGCGCTTTATTCCCTTATGCCGAGAGTATCAAGGTCTATCGCTGTCCGGCCGGAATGAAGGACCAGTGGCGGACCACAGCAATCGTCGATTCCATGAATGGACATGACGGTTTTGAAAGCGTCGGAGGAAAAGTCGTTAAAAAAACATCCGAACTGGAATCCCCAGGCACCAGAATGGTCTTTGTCGATGAAGGATATGCCTCTACGGAAAGCTGGACGATCTATCCGCATATCGAGCAATGGTGGGATGGAGTGCCCCTGCGGCATGGCAATGGGACCTGTTTTGCCTTTGCCGACGGGCATGCCGAATATCGCAAGTGGGAAGACCAGCGCACCATCGACTTTGCTAAGGGATTGTCCGATTCGGTACAGTCGGCACAAAATAATCCTGATTTTGACTGGCTCCAGGCGGCGATCTGGACGCGAAAACCTCGGACATACTGATTTTAGTTTTTTTTGCAGGTTTGTGCATCGGCGGCTGATCGGAGGCGGTCAGCATGATGTGTGATGAAAAACGGCAGGGAGAATTGGTGATGAAAAGAGGTCTTTTTTTTCCTCTGTTACCCCGTTTTATCCTTCTATTTTGCGTGTCAGAACATAATCTATGTTTGTTTTTTCAGGAGGCATTATCATGAAGAAAAAATGGATGGTTCCGCTGATTCTGGCCCTGGTATCGATCGGGATGTTCGTCCCGGTGCGGGCCGGAACGTTCCGCTATCAGCCATGGACCAGCGATGCCGATTCGGGCATCAGCGCCGGTAAGACCTATACGCATACCGGAAAGTTCCAAACGGCCGACAGTGTGCCTTTTTACGCAGGCAACGGGGTCTGGTTTGAGGGGGACAACGACGAAACGGGAGTGAACTGGCGTTTTTTTAATGTGCCCAATACGTATGACGGCGGCACGTCCAATGTCACCGGCGCCGGGGCCAATCTGCTGGTCAACTTTATTTACGGGGATACCGTAAATGTACACCCGCAATTGGCCCTGAGCAATCTGGAGCCGGGCGTCGAATACATCACGACATTCTACGCCAAAGGCTGGGATCCAAGCGGGCGAGTCATCGATGTCTCCGCCGACGATCCTGACGATCCCAACAATACAACCATTCGGATCGATCAGGATCTCTATGGCGCCGGCAACGGCCTGCTTCTCAAGTATCAGTTCGTCGCTCCGGCTTCGGGCCAGATCGTATACACCTTCGATGAACTGGGAGACAATATGTCCTGGCACCATTACGCCTTCTCCAACGAGGTGTATCTGCCGGTCTATGTGGATCCGTCGCCCTATCCGGGACAGTTTGTCGATTTGAGCGTGGATCTTTCCTTTGCCGCGATCGCCGCCGAGGGTGTGGAGCTGACCAGCCCGGTGTACGACCTGTACTGGGGCCCCGATCCGAATTTCCTGGAGCCTGTTCTCGGCCTGACCGAAGGCATCTATTCTCTGACAGGCCTGACCGAATCGACCGAGTATTACTGGCAGGTGGATGTGTTCGACAATGAGCAACTGGTCTTCAGCACCGATCCGAATAACGTCAACAAGACATGGAAATTCACCACCAAGACGTATGCCCCGGCCGAAAAGGCCCTGGAATATCCTTTGGACCAGACCAGCGGCACGGTCGTCCCTGAGACGATCGGCGGATATGACGCGACCGCCGTCAATCTTGACGATCCCAACGAGGGAGGGACGGCATGGGTCGAAGGCATCCTCGACAACAGCCTGAATCTCGACGGGATCGACAGCTACGTCGATCTGGGCGATACCGCCCCGCTGCCCTTTGGCGCAGGCCAGGCCTTTTCGATCTCGGCGTATTTCAAGACTACTGACGCCGAAGGACCGATTATCGCGTACCGCAGCTCGACGGACGTGGGTGATAAGATTGTGTGTTTGGCGGTCGGATTCGACGGGGCGGATTCCAATCCGGGCAAGCTTCGTTACATTTCGCGATACAACGGTGTCTTATACCGCATGACCGGCCCGGAGGTAAACGACGGCGGATGGAATCATGTCGTCTTGAGTCGTGCCGAGGATGGTACCGTCTCGATGTATTTCAACGGTCAGTTCATCTCCTCTCTCAACGATGGCCTTGCCCCGTTCGATTTCGATTTGCGGTCGATAGGGGCCGATCTTCTTTGGATCGATGCAGGCCTTGGCGGGGAAATGAGGCGTTTCCTGGAAGGCAGCGTCGACAATGTCACAATCTGGGAAGGGGCTCTCAAGCAAAGCCAGATCGACGAGATGGTCGATGTGATCCCCTACCGGCTCAATCCCAAGCCGGTGGATGGCGCCACAGCCGATACGGATTTGACGCTGTCCTGGGGTGTTCCGTTCGATCGTTATGCCGATGCGACGTACAATGTGTATCTGGGAATGAGCCCCGATCTGACCAACAGCCTGGATGGGGCCACTGGCCTGACTGAGACCCAGTTTGAGCCCACCGAGCCACTCGACTATGAGACGCAGTATTTCTGGAAGGTTGAGACGGTCGTAGAAGGCCAGGTAGTCTATACCAGCCCGACGTGGAGCTTTATCACGGTTGCCGGGACGGTCGGCCGCTTCAGCGTCCAGTCATGGACCGGGGATGCCGATTCGGGGATCGGAACCAACAAGACCTATACGCATACAGGTAAGTTCAACGGTTCGGGAGCGGATGGAGCCGTTGTCATCACCATCAATGGTGTGGGCTTCGAGAACGACACCGATCACGCCGGAGTCAATTGGACCCTGACGGGGGCGCCGAATGGATATACGGGATTTGGCGTCAATGTAACGGGCAACTCGGCCAATCTGCTAACCAATTTCTTTTATGGCGATACCGACACCGTGCATCCGGCGCTTACATTGACCGGACTTGAGATCGGAACCCAGTATGTAACGACGTTCTATACCGTCGGCTTCGGCGGAGCGGGCGGGCGTTTCGTGGATATCACCGCCAGCGATAATCCGACCAGCCCGTGGCGGGTCGATCAGAACGGGGCCGGCTCCGGCAACGGTCAGCTCATCAAGTATAAATTCACCGCCACGACGGACACGATCAGCTATAGCTTTGATGCGCTGAGCACCGGCGATTCGTGGCATCACTACGCCTTCTCGAACGAGGTTGCCATTCCGTTTGAGTTAACGCCTACTCCGGCGCCTCGGGCCCATGTGGGAACCGATGTCGAGTTGAGCTGGATGCCCGATCCGCTCGGCGCCGCTCAGGGGGTCACATGGAACCTGCTAGTCGGTACCGATCCGACGATGGCAACCCATGTGATCGATGAGCAGGGATTGCCGGACAGAAGCTACACGGCAACCGGTCTGGACCCGGATACGCAGTACTACTGGACCATCAGCGCCGTACGGAACGAGCAGGTCATCGTGACCGGTCCTGTCTGGACCTTCTTTACCCGGTCCGTCGAGCCTGCCGCTATCCTCGTGGAATGGACCATGGACGATGCCTGGGGCCAGACGGTCACGGAAACCTATGCCGGTCTGGATGGAACCATGGTCAACTTCGACGATCCCAACAGCGCCTGGGTGGCCGGGATCCTGAACACCGGTCTGGAACTGGACGGGTTTGACGACTACGTCGATATGGGCGACATCACCGGACTCAGCGCTCCGGCGGGCTTTGCCTTCTCGATGTCCGGTTACTTCCGGACAACCGATCCGGAAGGACCTATCTTCGCGATGCGGCCTCCGGGAATCCTGTGTGTTTACGTGGGATTCGACGGTGCCGACACGGTTCCGGGTTATTTCCGGTTCATCTCGGCGGCCAACGGCCTTCGACGGATCACCGGACCCAGGGTCGATGACGGCCTATGGCACCACTTTGCTGTGACACGCTCGCAATTCGGCCGGATCGAGCTGTACGTGGACGGCGTTTTTGCCGGCGCTACCGACGATTTCGGCGCTGCCTACGAAACCGGCCAGGGAGCCTTCGGAACCGATAAGGTGTGGCTGACCGACTGGGCGACAACACAACCTGCGGAACGGCTGCATCTGGATGGTCAGATCGACGAGTTCACAATCTGGCAGGGAGTCTTGCAGCCGGATCAGATTGCCGCGTTGGCCGATCTTCTGCCCATCGCAGGCGATGTGGACGGAGACGGAGATGTGGATATGGCCGATCTTCTGATTCTGACGGGAAGCTGGCTGACCAATGATGTGCCGGCCGATATCAATCAGAGCGGTCGGGTGGACTATGAAGATTTCGGTCAGATTGCGGAGGACTGGATGAAATAGTCTGGAAAAGTCGACGCTAATTTAGTACAATAGATGTACAAGGGAAGAGGCTGTGTGGCATGTCTGCGCAGCCTCTCCTTTTGGGGATTGGTTTTTTTGTGGCGTACAGCGGGTGAGAGTGGTGCATAAGCGAATCGGACATCTTATCGTATCGGTCATCCTGAACGGATTGTTTTTGGCGGCGGCATCGGCCTCCGACAGCGTGGTGGTATTCAATGAGATTATGTATCACCCTGCCGCAGAGGAAAGCCGGATGGAATGGCTGGAACTGCATAATCAGCTCGTTGTGGATGTCGATCTGTCCGGCTGGTCGATCACGGGCGGGATTGATTATGTATTCCCAACCGGAACGGTGATTTCCGCCGGAGGGTACTTTGTCGTCGCCGTTTCTCCGCAGGATCTGGCCGCGGCGTCGGGATTGACAGAGATTTATGGGCCGTTTGACGGGCGACTGTCAAACTCCGGAGAGCGATTGCGACTACGAAATAACAGCGACCGCATCATGGATGAGATCGAATACGCCGACGGAGGCGACTGGCCTGTCGCGCCGGATGGATCGGGCGTATCGCTTGCCAAGATCGATCCGGATCAGGCCGGACCGTCGCCGGAGAAATGGACCTGGAGCCGACAGGCGGGGGGCACCCCAGGCAACGTGAATTTCCCCTCCAAAACAGGGACGATAGAGCGAACGGATCTGATCCGAACGTTCGATTCATGGCGGTATCATGACCTGGGGCAGGATCTGGGTGCGGCATGGAGAGAACCTGGTTTTAACGACTCCCTATGGAATTCGATGCCGGCGGGTTTCTATGTCGGAACGACGGCCGCCTCCGGAGAACGCATCGATATCCCAACGCTGTACAGCACGGGACTGGATGAAGAACGCGAACCTCTCGTACCGGGACAGCCCGATCCGCACTATACAAACAGTGCTATGGGCGAGCCGGTTCTGGCCATGCAGAATCATCCGGCCTGGCTTGGTAATGACGCCCAGTCTCAATGGGTGGGATTGACCGGGCAAGGCACGGATAATGTGCCGGGAGGTCAGTACACATTCGCAACCGCGTTCGATTTGAGCGGCATGGATCATGCGACGGCATATCTTGCGCTTACCATCTCTGTGGATAACTGGCTCGACGACGTGCGGATCAACGGAACAAGTACAGGTATCAGCGCATCTGGTTTTTCCGGCTGGAACGGCCCGTATACCATCGAGGCCGGTTTTGTCGAAGGACTCAACCATCTGGAATTTATCTTCACCAACGAGGGCAGTTCGCCCAATCCCGCGGGACTTCGCGTCAGGATCAGCGGAACGGCGGTTGCTGTACCGGGTCAGACGGAATTGGCGGCCGGATCCAATACCTATTACTTCCGTCAATCCTTCTGGTTCGAGCCGGACCCGACCGCACAGACCCGTCTGGAACTGGATGCTTTGGTCGACGATGGCGCTGTGTTTTATCTCAACGGGCAAAAAATCCACGCCCTCAACATGCCCGACGGTTCTATCGATTATTACACTGCCGCTCTGAATGATATTATTGAAGTGGCTCCCGCAGGACGGATTTCTCTTTCCGCCGAGACGATGGTTTCCGGAGAGAACCTTCTGGCGGTAGAGGTCCATCAGGCATCAGGCAGCGACGACATGTTCTTTGCGGCCGGTCTTGCGGTAGTGGAGACGCCGCTGCCGGATTATGCTCCCCCCGAACTGGCGTTGAATGAGCTGGATGCGGCGTTTTCATTCCCCTTCCGGATCGAGTTGTTCAATTATGGCGAGCAAAGTATCGATCTGACAGGAATGACGCTGGCCTGTCAGGGCGCCACGATCGGCCAATATGACCTGCCTTCCCAGACGCTTTCTCCCGGCGACTATCTGTCGCTGCATGAAACGATGCTGGGATTTCATCCCAGCGACGAAGACAAACTCTTTTTATACGCCCCCGGGCAACATGCCGTAATCGATGCGGCGGTGGTAAAGAATTCGCATCGGGCCAGATTCCCGGAAGGCACAGGGGCCTGGGCCTATCCTTCTGATGCTACTTTCGGGTCGATGAATCAATTTCAGTTTCATGATGAGATTGTGATCAACGAGATCCTGTATCACGACCGGCCGGTGCCGGAATCAGAAGCGGAGTTCGAGACGACTTATTTTATTATTCCCAATACGGTCGCGGCCACGCTTATCCCTGAAGATGGTTCCCTGGAACTGGACTGGACCGGGGGTAATGAGCCCTTTGAAGATTCAGCTTGGACACAGGGACAGGGAAACACCACCGGCGTCGGATACGAAACCTCCGCGGCGGATTTTCAGGGTCTGATCGGCACGGACGTCTTGAACGAAATGTATCAGACCAATGCATCGGTTTATATTCGCATTTCATTCGAAATCAGCAATCCGGAATCGGTGGAATCGCTGATCCTGCGGATGAAATACGACGATGGATTCGTGGCGTATCTGAACGGCCAGGAGGCGGCACACGCCAATGCGCCCGGCCGAGACGGCAATACCGATCCGTTGGTTTGGGATTCGCACGCTACAGCCAGTCACGCGGATTCGGAGGCTGTCGTGTTCGAGAGTTTTGACATCACACAATATAAATCCTGCCTCAAGCCCGGCACCAATATCCTGGCGATCCACGGCTTGAATTGGTCCACCGGAAGCACCGACATGCTGATCCTTCCCGAATTGTATGCTCGCCGGCAGATTCACCCCTACATCCCCTTCCACGAATCCGAACAGGAATGGATTGAGTTATATAATCGCAGCGATCATGCGGTGGACCTGACCGGATGGAAGCTGGACGGCGGGATTGAGTATGAATTCCCCCCTGGCACTACGATTGCGTCCGGCGAATATCTTGTCGTGGCCGGCGATGCGGATTTTCTGCGTTCCATGGTTCCGTATATCGCTATTGTGGGCGACTTCAGCGGCGGCCTTTCCGACCGGGAAGATATGATCCTTCTGCAGGACGCTAACAAGAACATTGCCGATCAGGTCCATTATTATGATCGCGGCTACTGGCCGGCGTATGCCGATGGAGGCGGATCGACTCTGGAACTGCGCGATCCGTTTGCCGACAACGGCCGCGCTTCGGCTTGGGCTTCCAGTAATGAAACACTGAGAAGTACCTGGCAGAACTACAGTTATCGAACCATTGTATCGCCCACTCCCGGAGGCAATGAGCCGTCTCAATGGAATGAATTCATCTTCGGCCTTCTGGACGCCGGCGAATTTCTGATCGACGATATTCGCGTGGTGGATGATCCGGACGGGACAGCCGTACAGGTCCTGCAAAACAGTTCCTTTCAAAACGGTTTGAATACCTGGCGGTTGTTGGGAAACCATGCGTTTGGTGCGGTCGTCTCCGATCCGGTCAATCCCTCCAATAAAGTTCTGCACATTCGAGCGACAGGCCCGACCGAACATATGCATAATCATGTGGAGACAACCCTGGCTTCCGGACGGACCATCGTCAACGGAAAGGTGTATGAAATCTCTTTTCGCGCAAAATGGCTGGCCGGTTCCAACCTGCTCAATACCCGCCTGTATTTCAATCGCGCCGCCAAAACCACAGCATTGTCCGTTCCCCCAACAGCCGGAACCCCCGGCCGGCGAAATTCACGATATCTATCCAACATCGGACCGACGATGGATAATCTGCTTCACGCGCCTTGCGTACCCGACCCCGGCAGTTCCGTACTGATTTCCGTTCGTGCCGACGACCCGGACGGGATCAAAACAGTAATCCTTTTCTGGTCACAGAATGAACAGGCATTTCAGTCGACTCCGATGGTTCTCAACACGAAGGGCCGTTATGAAACCCAGATCGGCCCGTTTCCCGCCGCGGCGGTGGTCCAGTTCTATGTTCAGGCCACCGACTCTCTCGACAGCAGTTCCCTCTGGCCGGCGGCCGGACCGAACAGCCGGGCCCTGTTCAAAGTCAATGACGGCTTGGCGCGCGCCGGGGACGTCCATAATTTCCGCATTCTCATGACCGCTTCCGACGCCGTCTTTCTTCATGAGCCGACCAACGTCATGAGCAACCACCGAATGGGCGCGACGGTGATCTACAAAGAACGGGATGTGTTTTATGATACGGGGGTGCACTTAAAAGGAAGCGGATACGGACGAAACAACGACCGCGTCGGCTTCAATATCCGGTTTCGACCCGACCATCTCTTTCACGGCGTCCATGATGTTGTTTCCATCGACCGCAATGGCGGACCGGGCGGCATCGGCGCCAGCCATCGCGAACTGGTCCTTAAACATATCGGCAACCGCGCCAGCGGGATCCCCGGGATGTACGACGATATTATCTATCTCCTTTCGCCGCGGGGCCATGTGGACGGATCGGCCCAATTGATGATGGCACGCTACGACGACGCCTTTCTCGATGCCCAATACACCGACGGCGGCGAGGGAACACTCTACGAATTTGAATTGATTTACCACTCCGGAAATACCGTCGATGGAAATCCCGAGAGCCTGAAGCTGCCGCCCAATGGCGTGCTTGCCGTCGATCTGCGGGACATGGGAGACGACAAAGAGGGATATCGCTGGAACTATCTGATCAAGAACAACCGGGCCGCCGACGATTTTACCCATATGATCCAAACCGCCAAGATGTTCGGCAAGAGCGGAACAGAACTGCAGAACGGCATCGACAGTATGATTGATACGGACCAGTGGATGCGGGTCTTCGCCTTTGAATCGCTGGGAGGAGTCGGCGATACTTACAATCAGGGCCTGGCGCACAATATCATGTTCTATGTTCGTCCTCAGGATCAGCGGATTCTGGCCATGCCATGGGACCTGGATTTCGCCTTTTTCCAATCGACCACGTCTTCCCTCTTTGGATACGGAAGCAATGTGCAAAAGGTCATCACCCTGGATCCCTATAAAAGAGCTTTCTATGGACATTTGTACGATATTATAAATACCTCTTTCAATACCGAATATTTAACGGATTGGGTATCTCACTATGCCGCCGCATCGGGGCAGAACGTCGGCAGCGAAATCCTCAGCCGAGTGCAGCAACGGCGTGATTTTGTATTGGGACAATTGCCTGCTTATGTTCCCTTTGTGATTACGACTAACGCCGGCAATCCGGTGACGGTTGTCACCGATTATATCACTGTACGGGGCAACGGATGGATTGACGTGTATCAAATTCGTCTTTGGGAAAATACCGATCCGCTGGAGGTGCAGTGGACCGACCTGGATTCCTGGCAAACTACCGTGCCTCTGGAATTCGGCGAAAACACATTGATTTTCGAAGCCTATGATTATCAGGGCAATTTCCTTGCTGCCGATACCCTTGTGGTTACCAGCGCCTCCGATACGCATCCTCTGCGCAACTCTCTTCGCGTAACGGAATTGATGGCCGATCCGCTCGGCGGCAAGGAATACGAGTTCCTTGAACTGCAAAACACCGGTCCGGAACTGCTGGATCTGCATCACGTCACAATCACAGGAGGAATCGAATTTGCCTTCACGGACAGCGCCGTTACGACACTTGGCCCGGGGCAATTTGTCGTCATCGCGGAGAATACGGCCTCATTCCAGTCGCGTTATGGAACCGATATTCCCCTGGCGGGGCAATTTACAGGGGCCCTTGATAATGCCGGCGAGACCCTGCAGATTCGGGGCCGTTTCAACAGCAGCATCCTTTCCTTCGAATATGGCAATTCCCGCCTCTGGCCTCTGGCCGCCCTGGGGGCAGGCCATTCGATGGTGCCGCGGAATGAGGCAATCCCCGACCAGCCGGAAGGATCGTTGTATTACGGAGGCAACTGGAGGGCCAGCGCCGCCATTCATGGTTCGCCCGGCAGAGTGGACCCGCTGCCCGCGCCCGGTATCGTCCTCAATGAAATCATGGCCCATACCGACTACTTTGTCTGGCCTTATGAATCCAACGACTGGATCGAATTGTACAACACAAGCGATCTTCCGGTCCAATTGAATAATCACTGGTACTTAAGCGATGATCTTGGCGAGTTAAAGAAATGGCCGTTGCCGAATATCGTTATCCGACCTTATTCGATTCTGAGTTTTGATGAAGTGTCCGATTTTCATAATCCCATCACCAGCGGATTCGGACTGAACAAGGCCGGGGATGAGGTTATTTTGTCTTACTTGCCGGGTACAGAGGAGGACCGGATTGTCGATTGCGTTCGCTTCAAGGGCCAGGAAAATAATATTTCCCTAGGTCGTTTTCCCGATGGCGGCTCCTATTGTCAAGCCATGCCTGCCAGTCGGGATTTGCCCAACAGACAGCTTCCGGCTCGTCTGATCCTCAGCGAAGTCATGTATAAAACGATTGGCTCCGAAATCGGTCACGACTTCATCGAGTTATATAATCCAACCGACGATCCGATCCAATTAGAAAATGAAACCGGCCCATGGCGTCTTGATGGTTCGATCAGTTTCACGTTTCCGTCGGGTTCGACAATTCCGCCGTATGGTCGTCTGCTTGTGGTTGACTTCCATCCGACCCATGATATCGCCCTCCTGGAGGCCTTTCAGGCAGAGTATGCCACTGGGCCTTTGATGGCCGGAATTGAAATCGTCGGTCCATGGAATGGACAATTGCCGAAACAAACTGGACGGATTGCTCTGGAAAAACCACTGGCCCCTGACATTCTAGGAGAATCTGTTTCATGGATTATTGTCGATGAAGTCTTTTATTTTGATAACTCCCCATGGCCGGTCATAGACGGCAATCCCGGTCATGTCCTGCAGCGGCAGCCGGGTTTATCCTCCGGTAACGATCCTTCCTCCTGGCGCGTGACTATGCCTTCTCCGGGTCTTCCCTCGCCGGCGCCGGCGGATCTGGATCAAAATGCCATGGTCGATTGGAATGATTTTGCCATATTCAGCGCCGGATGGCTAACCGAATCGAGTGATCCGGGATGGAGTCCGGCATTCGACCTGGCCTTCCCCCCTGACGGAATCCTGGATTGGCAGGATATCAGTGTTTTTGTTCAATACTGGCTTTGGCATACCACCAATAAACCATAGCGGCAACCCATCGGTACTATCTCGCGGTGGCCGATGATTTGATGGACTGTGCGCGGGTGGCAAACCCTCTAACGAGCTTTATTCTTGGATAGCGTCAGGGGATCGCGCCGCCAGAGGAATCCTTGCCTTCCGTGAAGCGAGGCAAAATCATCGTGATACGTCCGGCGGCACTGGGAATCTCTTCGGCGGCCAGAAATGCAAACAGTGTCTCCAGACGCGCTTTTCCGACACAATCGCTATCTTCCGGGTGAATATCCCATTGGGGATGTTTTATTCAATAATATTGTCGTGCCAGCCACATCACATCCTGATTGCTATGGGCACAACTTTCAGGACTTCCCGTGCCGGAGATAATATGGAGAGGAAATCCCTGGCCGTCCAGGTATTGCCGGAGCGCTTCGATCGTGGCCACTTCTTTCCATTTGTGGATTTCCGCATGCCCATCGGCGAAACCAAAGGTGTTTTGCCTGGTATGCCATAAGGCCACAGGATCGATAAAACCCGAATCTTCGATCCGGCCGGTATTCCATCGGTAGCCAAACCACCAGGAACCGATGTTGAACGAGGCATTTCGTGCCGCTTCCTCTACAAATACATATTTGCCGCTGGGCATCTTGATCTCAAGCATCTTTTTATAACCGTATCGGTTATCTTCAAATTTTCCGTTCATGGGATCACTGATGGAGTACGATTGATAAACATTATAAGGAGGTTCTTCTTTCACCCAACGTTTATCGCCCGGACAGTGATAGACATCCACGGTATCCACATAAGGATACAAAGCACCGGCCCGAATACCCCGGTATATGTGCTCCAGGGTCGGGGGGGCGGTTAGACAGGCTTGAAGATAAGCGGAAGAGTTACCCGAAGCGACAGGGTAAATCAT
>JAFGGE010000104.1 GCA_016930745.1 Sedimentisphaerales bacterium | reverse complement strand
CGCGTGGGAGTGGGCCAGGACCTCGTTGATCACGATACTGCCCGGCGCCGGCAGGATGTCGCTGTCGTCATAGCCCGGCGAGCCGCCGACGAGTGCGCTGGGCCGCCAGCCGGTCTTGCTGTCCCATACCAAAGGATCGGTCTCATAGGGATCACGGACAGTAAGGGAGAATCCCTCTCCATCGGTCACTGGATGCCAGCTATCGCTATAACGGATGGATTGAATGATCGATCCAATCGCATCAATCAGTTCGATTCTCTCCCCTGCATTTTCCAGAGATCCATTGTATTGCCCGCCGATAAGTACTCCCGACCCATATTGGTCAATAAATTTGTTCCGATCCTTAACCAGAACTATATATTGTCCGGATTCTAAAACCGTTCGTATCGGAACGAATGTCAAAATCGAAATGTCATCCAGATACACTTCGGTCCATTCATCCCAGGGAGTCGACGAAGCATTTGTATATCCGCCTATGACCAGCGAATGGGAACCCGCCGTCAGAGAGACGGTTACAGCGCTTTCCTGCCATCCATAATCCGCGTCGCCTCCTCCATCACCATCCCCAACTCGATGGAACAGGGAGTCATCAAAATCCTGCCCATAGCGAACGCCGTCCACGGTAAGAACTACCTGGCCGTATTCGTCCGTATCGTAACCGGAACCCATAACCATACGGTGCCGTAAATGAATCATAATCTGGGTATCGCAGGGCAAGTCAAATGTCCGCGACCACCCCCCCGAAGCCGCCTGGCCGGGACCGCCGATGACCAGACAATACAGCCCGCCCCCGTTGAAACCTCCAGACGGATCATACTGCCCTTCCGTTTCATCCGGATAGCTCGTCCCAAACGCATCGGTCACAAAGGCAAAATCATCCGAATCCACATCAAACGATGCCGTAAACAGCGGCGTTTCCTGTACTACAAACGGATCAAACACAAAATCGATCACGTTGCTAAAACGAACCAGCGACAGATCGATAGCTGTGTCGCCAATGTTCTGTAATTCGATGAATTCGTTATTCGGGTCGCCCGCCGGATGATACATGATCTCGGTAATACGAAGGTTATCCGCAACCGAACCTACGGCAAATATGGCCTCATTCAGGGCCGACCAGGTTCCATCCGAGGCTCGCGCCCGGGCCTTGACCTGCCGGCTGGCGTCCAGAATAATCGGACTGCCCGTAAATTGGACAGCCGTGTCCGAAACTCCGCTGGGACGATTCTCACCGGCAGTTAACTCGGCCCAAATAAGAAAATCACTGCTTCCACTACTGTAGTTCATTCCATGAATCGCAAGAATATTTTCACCCACTTGTAACGCATCGACATGTTGGCTGATATCAAAATACACAGTTCCGCTATTCTCATGACTGCGGGCGTTCGAGTTCCAATCAGGCACGCCGGTAAAGCGATCCCGCTGCACTTCACGACCGTTAAGATAGGCGACAAAACCGTCATCATACTGCATCGCAAGAGTGAGCGAATTGAATTTCTGTTTTTGCTGTGAAGTCAGAGTAAAGGGGATCCGTATATATGCTCCGAGTGCCTGCGTATACATCGTGGTAAGCACATTATAAGAAATGAGAGGCATATTTCCGCCGGAATTCGTATCTTCGTACCCGACGCCTCCTGCTCCTGTAGACGAATACACATAATCATTCCAGGCAGTATCGTCATATGGTTCATCCCCGCCGGTCCAATTGCTCCCGATATCACTCAAAGGAATAAACACCCTTTTTTCCGCGTCCTCAGGGACGATAATCTCACTGCTTCCGCCGGCACTGGCCGGACTTCTCGGATCGCTGCCATCCAGAGTATACCAAAGGGTATTACTTCCGCTCAGGGTCAAAAGACCGCCTGTCGATACATATCCCCCATGCTGAAGCTGACCGCCAATGCGGAATTGCGGGGGATCAAACGAAGGATACCACCCCCTGGAGCGAAACCGGGCAACGACATCATCTCTTCGACGCGGCAGATAGGTATCCAGAATCCACTGTCGCTGAGTCATCCATTCGTCGTTTCGGGTATAGGGATCCGTCGTTCGGCGATAATCCCCCCATCGCGCCGACTCACCTACAATCGCTCGATCAATCTCGTTGGCCAGGGCGTCATAACGGGCGACAATAGTGCTCGGTTCAAAGACTCCTTCATGATATAAATGTCTGTAGACACGATCCGCAAAGAGCATGGCATATTCCGGATTGACCATCCATTTCCAGTGCAATCCGGTCGGTGTGCCGTATCCATCGTCCGGCGTGGCATCCTCTCCGACGTTTTCCATGATGTGCTCATTATCCCAGGAGTGCCATCGCCATCGTCCCTCCGGATCGCGGCGATTGCGGCTGGCATACCAGTTCTTGTGCGCCCAGTCCCAGTTGCCCAGATAGAAATGCACCAGCAGATAATCGATGAAATTTATGACATCCACATTCTGAAGGAATTGTTCATAATCCGACGCCGGGATCGACAGCATACTGATATAGTTGGCATTGGTGCCGTTCACAACTCCGGTATAAGTATGCTTCAATACATCATAATCCTCCGGCTCTCCGCCGAAATACGCCGCGGCAAAGGACTCATCCGGACGTTCATGAATCCAGTAGAGCCCCCAATAAAGGCCGTTGATATACATATGGACAGGCCGACCGTATGTCCCATACCCGCCCATGGCGTTCTGGCAATCCGACACAAACTGGTCACGCGTATACTGCGCTCGTACATTTTGATCGCTTCCGGAATGGTACCAGACATTGTTGGCCCTGGCCTCGAGAATAATCTGGTCGAACCAGTTCGTTGCCTGCGGCTCTTCAAACATTTCGTATCGCAAACGACTCGGTCCATACCCCCCGCGAAACACCAGCTTCATCGAAAGCTTGGGCACCTTCCAGCGATCCAGACTGGTTCCTCCCCCACTGACGCCCCCCTGCATCCGCACCCCGCAATTGACCTGAAAACCAGGTTCCAGACCGGCCGGGTCGATTAATTCCACCGAACCGCGCCGTTCGGTACCGTCCTGACTCTGGTTGATATAGATCCCTTCGGTTCCGAACATGTCTCCCTTGGTAAGCACCAGCGATATCGTCGGAATGGCCTTGAGATCCTCTTTTATCGTTCCGGCGTACAGCGAACCATACAGACCAGAGAGACTGGCAACGTCCGGATCGACCTGGTAGTCACCCGTGATCGGCCCGGTCTGGCTGCCGCCGGGCCAGATTTCCGGAAATCCGGCCGGGATTACCTGCGCCCCGGTTGAAGGATTGGTGGCCTGGCGGACGACATCGTTCAAAAACAGATAGGTATGTGTGTCTACATTGGTCGGCAGGTAATGATCCTTAAAGGCCGCCGCACGAAGGCAAGTCGTCGTCGTGATTCGAACCGTCTGACCGAGCAACAAATCCTTGCCGTTGGTCAGTGTCGGCAGACTTTGATCGGTCGTATACCGAACGACAGCGCCTTCTGTTTCGCAGGTAATCGCCACATCGATGGGAGCATCATAAAAGCCGCGATCCACGCTGAATTGGGTATCGGCGACCATCCCCTCATAGGCGTCGGCATTGGCGCCGTTCCGTGTGGCCGACATCAAATAACCGATTCGGCCGTTGCCGCCGATTCCATAGCTGACCAGTCCTCGCTGCTCGGGATAATCATTATACTCATGCGCGATCGTCTTGCCGTCAGGACGCACCAGCGCCAGATATTCGCCATCCCCGTCCAGATCAAAATTGGTATGCAGGTTGCCGCTCTGATCCACATAGGGATAATTGGCCGGAAACCGCGCCTGGTCCTTGTTGGAGGCGTACACCACAAAATATCCGTTGATCGGAACTTCATATCCGTCGGGGAACCGCCACTTGGTCGGCCAGTCCGGATCATCTGTCAGATACCACCCATCCAGGCTCTGGTTCTGGCCGGTTGTATTGCGAATTTCGATCCAGTCCGGATACTCCAGCTCCCCTTCCACAAGCGTATGCAGATCCCACAAAAATACAGGCCACAGATTGGACATGTTCGAATTGATCGCCATAAACTCATTGAGAACCAGTTCGGAATTCGGCAATCCGATATAGGTGCCGGTTCGGTTTGCACTGGATTTTCGATAAACAGCAACAGTCTGCGCGGCCGGCTCATTCCATCGCGAAATCCGCTGAAACTCTATCGTGTGTTCCCCTTCACGCAGATCAGCCACCACCTGATCGCTCGACAGCCAGTCGCCTCCGTCCACTCGCCACATCGCGCCGGCCTGTACCGCTTCAGCCGGCTCGATGGTCACCCGCAAGGTCCCCGTCCAGTCGTCCAACCAGTTGGCCGAGACCTGATTCAGATCCCCCATGTTGACGCCGTCGTTGCCGATCAGGTCGGCCGCCTGCGTATCGTCCCCCAGCCACTGATCCGCGAACAGAACCAGGTCCTCCAGAAGAACCTTGCAATCATGCGTCAGATCGCCCACAGGGCACTGCGGCGCATCGACAACAACAACAATATCGTCGTTTTGGACCAATTCCCCGTCTGTCGCCTGCAAGCGCAGCACATACAATCCAACCGCCGGAAATGTAATCGTCGGCTGGGCAATGGAAGTATCCGAAAATGTCGCTTCTCCTCCGCTGAGCACGCTCCATTCGATCTGCAAAAATCCCTCCGGATTCCCTTTACCGTCGTCTTGAACCGTAGCCGCGGGAATCAACTGGTTGTCCGGCCAGACCATCTGTACATCGCCCCCGGCATTGACAAAAGGTGCATGATTGTACAGTCCTGACGGCGAGATATCGATAAAACAGATCTTGGCATTCAGCCCGCCGGTCGTCTGACGAATCGTCAGACGACCGTCGGTTACCATCACAGTCATCTCATACTCATCGAAATAATCGGCTCCATCCGGATCGGTCAGCTTGACTCCTTCCACTTCAATGGTGTTGATCTGGTTGGTGTACAGGGCATCCCCGCAAACGATCAAAAGCTCGTATTCATCCTCCTCCAGGGCGATCTCCCAGACACCCGAGGTATCAAAATAGGCGTTTGTGTCATACCGCTGGTCGGCATGCTCGTCGCGCCGGTCATAAATCTTGAGATTGGGACTCTGCCAGCCGTAGGAATATCCGTTGTTGCGATCCGCGAAGATTGCGCCGGAATCGGGGACATACCCCGCCGGCGTCTGGGAATCGGCAGGCTGGAAATTCACTTGTATGCCGCTCGAGAGGACAGAGGCCCCGGAACAAACCAGCATAAGCATCCACAAGATGCAGCGCCACTTCCACATAGACAGATCCTCAATCCTGATGAAAATCATCCTTTTTACAGGCCGCTCCCTCTATCCAATTCGTCTAACAGCGCAGGAACGGACTTTCGCCGCCGGTCATTGTCCTCTGCCTGACCCCCATAACACTATTATACCCGGACCACGGTAAAAAATCAATCTTCCGCACGCTCTTGCCCCGGAATCCACAGCCAAAAAAAGGCCGGGCGTTCGACCCTTCGAAGCCCGGCCTTGCATTGTTTACATCGGAACAAAGAAATACTTAGAACGGCCACGTACAATCCGGATCGGCCGGATCGTTACATGCCGTCCAGTTGACCAGCATCAGCGCCAGATCCGCCAGATCGACATCGCAGTCCTGATCCATATCCGCCGCAAACAGCAGCCCTGCATCAATTACATCCTGACACGTCGGGCTCAGCAGCTCGATCTGAACATCATTGACGACGGTCGCATTGGCTTCGGCATCGATCACCGTCAAACGAAGCGTATACGCGCCAAACTCCGTAAACTTCACATTCGTCGAAAGCTGATCCGAAGGAGTGAAGATCGCTTCCACGCCTTCGCTCGGGGCTGCCTGCGTCGTCCAGAGGATGGTATAGGTACTCGGCGCGCCAAGATCCTCCAGAGTGGCATTGAGCGGGATCTGATCCCCGAACTTGTACTGGACCGGACTTACTACCGGATCGACCGTCACCTTCGGAGTAAGGGGCCCCATCATCGCCAGGGTCGAAACACTGTCATACCCGGACAGGTCAACCAGAGGCAATGCATAATTATACACGCGCACCTCATCGACCAGACCATTGAAGTCCTTCTGGGGAGCGCCGGCCTTGAAGACATCAAACGGATCGTTCGGGTCGGTACGGTCTGCATCAGAGGGCGAAATGATGCCGACGCCGATATAGGCACCGGTTTGCGAGGTGCCGGACAGATCGTAATTCACACCTAATGTAGCGGAAGCTTCCAATCGGCCGTCGACATAAACATGGGAGGCATTTCGCTCTCTTACACCTACGACAAAATGCCACAGACCATCGTTGACCAGCGAAGTGCCTGTCGCTACATATTTATTTACATTATCATCCAGAATCAGTTCCGTCCTGCCTCGTGGATTATCTGACTCGCCGACCGACAACATATAACGGATGCCGCCGTCTTCGTCACCGCCCTTGGTGAATACGTTGGACTGCTCTGCGCTGGTCGTTTTTACCCAGGCGGCCACCGTAAAGTCGCCCGGGTAGGCAAAATCCAATTCCGGCGCCGGGCCAAGATAGATATACGGGGGCGTGTTGACATCCGTTGTGAGCAAATTCATGGAATAGTCGCCTATGGCGCTGTCGGCATCGTAAGCGGCCGTGCCCGCCAGTGTCCCATCGTTACTGTTGCTCGACTGGTCTTCGACATTCATTTCCATGTCCCAGCGACCGACGAGAAACTCATCAGCGCGGTCTCTGACATCGATGGTAACGATGTCATTGGCGTCCTTGGCGCCGTCTGTGGCCTGGAGCAGAAGCTCGTATAGGCCCTTGGTATCGAAGGTCACCGTGGGTTCGAGAATATCCGTAGCGCTGAATACGGCGTTGCCGCCTTCGGGTCCGCTTTCGACCGCCCAGTAGAAGGAAACTACGCCCGGCTCTCCTTCTTCCGGATCCTGGTCCGTGATCGATGCCCCAGTAAGCTGTACGACTTCATTGATGTGCCCTGTTTTATCCTGTCCGGCATTCACCACCGGAGGCGGATTATAGGTCGGATCTTTGGGCACAATAAACGGAATAAAATTCGTATCCACAGTCTGGTATGTACCAAAGCGTGGACCGCCTAAAGTAACTGTGCCGGCCTCGAAGTCTTTGGCGAAAACCGGCATCGGAGACGAGCCGTCCTGCGAGGGGGTGGCGTTATCCACATACCAGCAGACCGTCATGTCTGTTAATGTCCATGTCCCATCTTCCAGCCAGTCGGCCGGATTGCCCCCCGTACCGCCGAGCGAGGCCGGTAAACCACGCTTGTCGTAGGCTATGTAGATCGTGCAAGGTTTATCGATCGTGAATTCCAGGTAGCGAGCAACAGTCTGGTTCTTATCGTCGTTGGACACACGAATGAACTTCTGGCCAAACAGGAGAGGCGCTGTTGTCTCGAGAGCCACCGTCGGATCCGGGGCCGGGGTTGTTCGGTCGGGCAAAAACCGATAACCATACGTCCTAGCGCGGTCAGTATATAGATACTCGCCGGGATTGGCGTTGGCCACCTGATACGTCTTGCCTGTTGAGACGTAGGTAATGGTCACGTTGACCGTCGGCTGTGCAACCGCCAGGTCGGCCCCAAACCATGCCAGCACGGTCAGCACACTCAGACACATCATAAATTTATTGACTTTCATTGTGTAAATCCTCCACATATCTTTAATCTTCTATTGTTTTCTTTTGCCGACGGATTACTCTTCTTCAAACGGCCATTCGCAGTTGCTGTCGGCCGGATTGTTGCACTTGGCCCACTGCGCCGCCAGGATCGCGAAATCTTCCAGCGTCACCCGGCAATCCTTGTTGATATCGCCGACCAGCGTCAGTCCTGCATCGATCACATCCTGACAAGTGGGGCTGATCACATCCACCGTAATCTCCACGAAGGCTTCGGCATTGGCGCCGGCGTCGATCGCCGTCAGACGCAGGACATACGTGCCAAACTGCGGGAAACCGACCGTCGTCGCCGGATCGCTCGGATCGGCAAAGACCGCCTCAACGCCCTCCTCAGGACCGGAAACGGTGGTCCACAGGATCGTCACATCCGTCATGCCGCCCTGACCGTAGTCTTCGACGCTGCCGTCCAGCGGGATCTGTTGGCCAAACCGGTACACGATCGGGGCGGTAAACGGGACCACCTTGACATAAGGCACAACCTTACCCTGTGCGGTCATGGCGCGAATCGCGGCCTCGTCCAGGGCATAGTTATACACTCTGACATCGTCCATCGCGCCATCCCATATACGATTGGCCTGCTGGGCATTGGCTCCGATCTGAACAGGATAGGTGCTGGTGTTGATCAGGCCGCTGTAGGGACCGGATACGTCCAGCACGCCGTCGATATACAGGCGAATCATTTCGCCGTCATAGGTGCCGCAAACATGATGCCAGAAGTTATCGTTGACGCTTATGGTCCCGTTGGGTCCGTTGCCGGGCATGCCCGCTCCGGGCGCCAAACCGTTGAAGTGAACACACATTGCGTTATTGTTAGTACCACTGCGGCTTTGCCGGGCGATGCGCCACGAATCGTCGCCCTTGCTGACCAGGGTCGACCAGGTTCGTGCGAACTGATCCACCTTGATCCAGGAAGAGATCGTCATCGCGAAGCGCGGGCCTTCTATGAAGTTCGGTTCGGTCTCGTCAATCGTTACATTGACATGGCCCGGATTCGGACTGTTCGTATCCAGGGCCTTGGCGCTGCCGGTAATCCAGCCGGCCACTACATTCGGCGCTGCGTTTGGATCGGTCCCATCGGACGCCCATGCGCCGTTGTTATCGCGGGCCCCATCGACCACCGGGGCTTGCGGAACCGCTTCCAGGGCCTCGAAATCCCAGTGCGCCATGAGCGTATCCTTGCTTGTGTCATTGACGTAAATCGTCATGGTATCGCTGGCGTCCTTCTCTGTGTCGGTCGCAGACAACTGCAAGACATACGTTCCGGGGGCTGTAACCGTGACCGTCGGGTCCTCGATCGTGGCATCGCTGAATGTCACCGTCGCCGGTCCGGAAACCTGGCTCCACTCCATCGACAGTTCCCACGGTCCCTGCCCCGGATCGGGTTCTTCCGGATCCTCGTCCGTTACCGTTCCATCGAGTGAAATCGCATGCGGAAACACGGGCTTGGCCACAGCAATATCCGCTCCGGCGTTTACGGATGGGGCCGGATTAAAAGTCGGATCGACCATGATCGCCGCCACACCGTACATGTTTCGGCTTCCGCCGTTATTCTGCTCTCTTAAGGTTATCATACCGGCTGGAAATTCAGCCACGTACAACTGGCCATAATTCTCGATACTTCCGTCATTGTTCTCGTCGATATCAACTTTTAAACCCGTATCGACAAAACCCATTGTTGCAACCCAAGCCATGATCGACGTCATAGTCGGCGGATTGGCATTACTTTCATCTCCAAGTCGAAAATCCAGAATCAGATACACATTCGCACGTGCCGACAGAACAATATCCAACTCATGGTTGGGATTGTCCTTGTCATCGTTACAGGTGATGACGAACTCGGCAATCCCCGCAAGTTCCGGTGGAATGTTCTTGTACGCGTGCGTCCGGTCAGAAAAGCACGTGCTACCCTCGTTCAAAACACCGCCCAGGGCCGCCTGCGTATCCCCGCTATTGCCATCGGGATTTCGCCGATTTACCGATGTAATCAGTTGGGCTGTGGCCTGTTCGGCAAGAACAGACAGGCATACTACGCATGCCATTAGAAACAGAATACTTTTTGTTCTCATTGTACAAGTCCTCCAGATACGTTAATAAATCCTATGTTTATATTTGGACACGATGTCTACTGCCTTCCATATCGATTCTTTTCTCGTGAAATCTGTACTATTTAAGGGCCTCGGCGCGCAAAAAACCCTCTCCTTTGTATATCAATCCTGATAACGCCTGCACACGGACATCCGCCCACAGGCACAGACCTGCTGTTATAAGAGGGAAACCATCATACACCATTGTATCACCCAACCCTATGTACTCCTCCAGAGTCACACAGTTACTCTATCATGCGGTATTGTATGATAATTAAAGCCGAAAAGCAAGCATTTTTTATGGACCCTATAAAATTTTATGGTTAACGCGAATCCAAATTCATTCATTTGCGACATCCGCATGCCTATACAGACCAAACGAAATTACTCTAAAATCAATAACGGCAAGGATTTCGATTTTATCGGACAGTAAGTTGCGTTTTCGGATACAGGCCAAAAAACGCAACGAAGAAACACCCCTATTCTAAATTTAGTAAAACTGCGATTTTGCCTGGCCGCCGTCATCGGACAAACAGCATGGCCTTTGCGACCTCTTCGGCCCTGGGTTTTCCGCAAAGCAGTTCGACCAGTTTCAGGGAAAACGCCATCGCCGTGGCCGGCCCCTGACTTGTGATGCAATTTTGGTCCACGACGACTGGTTTATCAATAAAATGATCCCTAAGTTTATCGGACGTGGTCGGATAGCCCGTGATTTTTCGGTTTTTCACAAGTCCGTGATGAGCCAGAACAACCGCCGGAGAGGCACAAATCGCCCCATACAGCCTGCCGGAGGCCACTTGATCCTCAAGCAGCTTTGTCAATTCTGCACTGTCCCTCAAATATTCGGCCCCGGGAAGCCCGCCCGGCAGGACGATCAGATCGAATGCTTTGTCAAGGCATTCGGCAATTCCACAATCGGCTACCAGCGTAACCCGTCGGGACGCCTTAACCTGCTTCGATCCGACGGAGGCCACCGTTACCTCCACCCCCGCCCGCCGCAACGTGTCGATCACCGTAACCGCTTCAATCTCCTCCGTTCCGTCCGCTATGGGCACTAACGCTGTTTTGGCCATCGTCATTGTCCTTTCCTTTTTTGGCAGTTCTCTTTGTAAGCTTATCTTCACTAGGCCCGGAACGCAAGAATGGCCTTGCCGCTCGTCTTTACTGCAGGATCCCCCAAATACACGGGAATGGATTTTTCTATACATCGACACAGCCATATAATAAATAAGCCTCATGGAAAAGATTTGTGGGTACCTCCGGTTCCATCGGCAACGGAAGTCATTACTTGGAAAGCAGTTAAGATGGCTGGGCCGGGTCTGCACTGGGAGTTCCGTATAATGTCGACCTGTTCCATTCGGAAAAACCGATTGGGCAGAGGCTCAAATTTGGGGCGCGGGGGGGGGAAATTTGGGCCTCTGGGGTCCCGAGCGGTTTTGCCGAGGCAAGCCGCGCCGAAGACCTCCATCCACAAATCTTTCAAGAGAGCCATAAATAGGTAAGTCAGTAACTGGATTGGAGAGGATCATGAACGGCGTCATTGTACTTCGAGCCATGGGTGATAATTACATCTATCTTGTGCGGTATGCGGAGAACCGGTGCCTGATCATCGATCCGGGGACGGCGGAGCCAGTGATTGTGACCTGTGAAGAAAAAAAGATAATCCCCGCCTACATATTGCTTACTCACCATCATTCGGATCATGCCGGTGGAGTGGCGATCTTAAAAAACCGATATCGAAATGTAGAGGTAACCAAGCCGGCCCAAAGTCATAAGGACTTGCAGAGGGAAATGGATGGCATAAAAGTGCGGATTATTCCCACGCCCGGCCATACCAAAGACGGCGTTTGCTACCTGATTTCCAGTCCTGATGCCCCAACCGGCGCCTTGTTCACAGGCGACACCCTGTTTATCGCCGGTTGCGGCAGGGCGCTTGAAACCGACATGAAGACCCTGTACGAATCGTTGCAGAAATTATCCTCCCTGCCTGATGATACGCTGATCTATCCCGGCCACGATTACACCGAAGAAAATTACCGCTTTGCCCTGACGATTGAACCCGACAATCCCCATGTTCAACAAGCCATGGATACAATCCGTCGACAGCAATGTCCCGCCCCGCATGTGCCGTCCACATTACGAAAAGAAAAACAAACCAATCCCTTCCTCCGCGCTCCGGATGCGGAGGAATTTGCCCGAAGGCGTCTTCGAAAAGATCGGTTCTAACCCAGGGGCGCCAAGCAATTGTTATCGGACGCTTGGTACGCCTGGCCATCGCTCTGCATTTTCCCTTAAGGAAAGAAAAAACTTTCCTGGTTTAGCATGGATTTCCTATATAGAATGAGTATGCTGTAGGATTGGTTCTTTTACATGACGTTTGCAGAAGCGAAGACTTTTCTCGAATATCGATTCATCGCCTATATCATAAAATCCCTTTATACCCCATTATAAGGAGATCGGAATTATGCTTCTTTACTTCGTTCGGGCCATATTCTTATCCGTCATCATCGCCTTTCTTTTCGTCAGCATCAATTATCACCAAAGCCGCTCCGAACTGCCGCCGGATTCGGAAACCTATCTTCGGATCGCGGCTGAAAAGGAAAAGTCCGGCGACATGGCCGCTGCCCTGGAAGCGACTCGAAAAGCCGTCGAGATTAAAAAAGACAGCGCCAACACCGAGGATTACATGGCCATTTTCATCGTGGGCGTTTCGATCGCGGTTTTGGTAATCGCAGTTGAATGGCTTACTCCCAAAAAATCGCTGAATGCCCTGGCCGGTATCTTTTTCGGCATTCTGGTCGGCGCCCTGATCAGTTGGGCCCTGTCCCCGGTTGTTGAAATGATCAATGACATCTGGAACCTGGGCTGGGCCGAGGACACCGTCCGGATCTCCAAATGGCTGATGGCCATCTGTATCTGTTACCTGGCCGTCAGTATGGTCATCCAGACCAAAGATGATGTGCGATTTGTGATCCCGTATGTGGAATTTTCCCGCCAGACCAAGGGTCTGCGGCCGCTGGTGCTGGACACTTCGGTCATCATTGACGGCCGTATCTCCGATATCGCCCAGACCCGCCTGTTCGACGCCCCCCTGATTGTGCCGCGATTCATTCTCAATGAGCTACAGTTGATCGCCGACTCGTCCGATAAGATGAAACGCAATCGGGGACGTCGGGGACTGGATATCCTCAATAAGCTGCAAACCAGCGCTATAGTGGAAGTGGAAGTGGATGATACTCCTCCGCCCGGCCTGGACGCCAAGGCCGAGGTCGATCACAAGCTGGTCGCTTTCACGAAAAATTGCGACGGACGGCTGATTACCAACGACTACAACCTCAACAAGGTCGCTCAGCTCCGCGGGGTCGATGTGATCAACATCAACGATATGGCCAACGCCTTGAAAACGGTCGTTCTGCCCGGCGAGACAATGCAGGTTCGGATTGTCAAACCCGGCGAAGAGCCGCGGCAGGGGATTGGCTATCTGGACGATGGGACCATGGTTGTGGTCGAAGAAGGCCGCGACCAGATCGGCGCGACGGTGCAATTGACCGTCACCAGCGCCCTGCAAACCAGCGCCGGACGGATGATATTCGGCAAACTGGACAGGGGGTCAGCTTCGGGCCCCAGGAACGGCGGATCCTATCGAAATCGCAATTCGAACGACCGCCCGACCGCTTAAGCCGGCCCGATGAAAACTGGTTTGATATGCCTCTCGAAGAGGTTCTCGGTCACATGTTCGGCGATGACCGCTTCATGCCCCTCCAGGGCATCGATAAACCGCCGTCCCATCTGGGCGGCGATTTTATAGCTTAGATGCAGCATCTGCCGGAAATGCGGATTGTACTGTTCGCACGTCGGATCGTGACACAAGGCACAGACAAAATCAGCTCCGCTCCATGCACGGACCTGTTCGACCGTAGGCAGTCTGGCTGGATCAATATCGATCACGGTCGCATAAGGGTCGCAGAGTTCTTCATAATGGTCCAGGGCCTGTGAATAGATATCTTTGGCGACCTCCAGGCTGTCAGTCCCGGCCGAGGCCAGCCCAATCAGTTCCTCCAGCCAGGTGGTCCCGGCCGTCTTGAGGTGCACACCCGCATCAAACCGCACCAGGGCTTCATGGATTGGTCCGTACAGACTGAACTTATCGCTGCCGGAATGGATGCTCAATTTCAAATCCGACGGCAATTCAAACTGTTGGACGGCCCATCGAATCACAGCAATGTCGTCGTTGAATTCCCTGGTGAATTGCTCCACATCTCCCACATAATCGACGCCTTTATTGAATCGTCCGGTGAATTTTGGAGCTATCGTCCGAACCGGAACCCCCTCACGAGCCAGGGCACGCAGGATAAAAAGCAATTCGATTGGTTTTTGAGGCTCGTTTGATTCATCGAAGCTCACTTCCGTAATAAAGTTTCCTTCGCCTTTTCGGGCTGCAATATATCGATAAATATTTCCCGCTTCCCGGATCGCAAAGAGAAATTTTTCCCCGACGCGCAGAATATCTTCTTGCCAGGCATGCAGGGGATCATCGATTCCTTCGATCCCGATTTGTCCTGTATACTCCCGGCAAGAACGCACGAATGCATCCAGTTCTTTCGGATCAGGCGTTTTCCCGATAAAGTCGGCCACATCCAAAGTAAAGAAATCGCTGCTTTCAAGGAACATATCCACATTGCTGAGGTTAATGTGATCAGCATCCACAAAATACGATTTATTCCAGAGCAGCTTTTGCACAGCGGCATCGGCCTCGGCTCGGACCCTAGCGGGTTGGGTTCCAATGATCCTATGTTCCCGATGGGATTTATTCCACACCGGCGTAATATCCACTCCATGTCGGTCGGCCAGAAATATCGCCGCCAGTTGCGCCTTGCCCTGATGGGAAAAGCGATCCCCTATTCCCATGGAATATTTACCCAACTCCATACGATCCTTTCATTTCGATTTTCTTTACGCCGTCCGACGATGCCGCAGTCGATCCAGTGTTACCGCCAGAATAATAATCCCGCCGGTTACGATTTCCTGTACCCAGTTATCCAGTTCCATTTTGGTACAACCGTTGGAAACGATCGTCATAATCAAGGCTCCCACCAGCGAGCCCAGAATCGAACCCTGCCCCCCCGAAAGGCTTGCCCCACCGATCACCACGGCGGCGATGATATCCAATTCCATTCCCGTCGCTGTGGTGGGATCTCCCATCGTCAGATAGGAAAATTGCAACAGTCCCGCCACTCCGGCCAGGGCGGCGGCGAGCATATAAATGCGCAGTTTTGTCCATTCGACATTGATTCCGCATAGACGCGCTGTCTGTTCATTGGAGCCAACGGCGAAAATGTGTCGGCCAAACCGCGTGTACCGAAGCATCGCCGCAACCAAAACCGCCAGCAACAGCATCATCCAGGCCCCCGGCGTCAAAAGCCAGATATGATCCGGACTGACAGGGCGCAGCAGTTCATTGAGAAACGTCACAGGCGGGTAAACCATGGAATTGTCGGCAAGCCCCTTGGCAGTCCCCCGCAACGAGCCCCACATGCCCAGAGTAATAATGAAAGGAGCCAGCTTCAGCCGTGTAATTAACAGTCCGATCAGACATCCGCATAACGCCGCTACGAGGATCCCTCCTGTGGCCGCTCCGAAGGAAGGAATCCCGATTTTCAACAACAAGGCGATCACGACCGTATACAAGGCAATCGCCGATCCCACAGACAGATCGATCCCCCCGGAGATGATAATTAATGTCATTCCAAGGGCCGCCGTACCGACCACCGCTGTCTGTCGAAGAATCAACTCAAAATTATTCAAGCGCAAGAATTTCTGCGGCTCCAAAACGGAAAAAAGAACCAGCACAAAAAGCAATCCGATCAGCGGGCCCAGTCGGGTCAGCAGATCGCTCCACCCAAAACGGGATGAAACAGGAGTAAGGGAGTCCGCAGAAACCGTTTTCATACATTCTCTCCGGCGCCGGTAGCTTCCAGCATAATCTGGTGTTCGTCCATTTCCTCGACCGGCCGCGCCTTTGAAAGCACACCGCGGCACATTACAGCGATCCGGTCACAAATACCCATCAATTCGGGTAAATAGCTGCTGACCACTAAGATCGCTTTCCCTCGACAAGCCAGGTCGTTGATTACTTGATAAATCTGGGCCTTGGCGGCTACATCAATCCCCCGTGTGGGCTCATCCAATAACAATACGTCTACATCATGATATAGAAGACGTGCAACGGCCACCTTTTGCTGATTGCCGCCGGACAAATCGCTTACCAATTGCCTTGGACTGCGGCATTTGATCCCCAACCGGTCGATCCATTGATCGGTCTGCCGGTCCTGCCAGCGGGGGCTCAGGAAAGCCGGAAGGTGGGAAAGAGTCACATTGTCCGCAATATTCAAAGATAACGCCAGCCCTTCCAGTTTGCGGTCCTCGCTGACAATGCCTATCCTCTGCATCCAGCGACGACCGGCAGAAGCCGGCCCTACATACGCACCAACTCGAATGGTTCCTTGTTGGACCGGGGCCAAACCGAAAATCGTGCGAATCAACTCCGTACGTCCGGCCCCCACCAGTCCGGCAATGCCAAGAACCTCTCCCTTACACAAAGTCAGAGAGGCAGACTGTGGCTTTTCCATGCCGGCCAGGTCTTGTATTTCCAACACAACAGAACCGGCTTTTCGGGGTGTACGGGGATAGAGCTGCTCTACGGTTCGTCCCACCATCATCGTAATAATCTGGTCTGTAGATACCTGTGCGGTTTGTCCTTCGCCTACACTGTGTCCATCCCGAAGCACCGTAAAGCAATCGCTGATCTCTTTTACCTCTTCAAGGAAATGGGATATATAGACAATCGCATGTCCTTTGGCTTTTAGTCGCCTGACCAGATCGAAAAGGTGTCGGGCATCCTTTTTCGTCAGACTGCTGGTCGGTTCATCCAGAATCAGGACCCGGCAGCCCACCGCCACGGCACGGGCAATCTCCACCATCTGCTGTTCGGCAACCGACAAACGCATGACGGGCGCCTCCAGCGGGATATCCGGACGCCCCAATTGCTCCATCGCCGCGGCCGCCCGTTGTCGAATGGATTTCCAGTCCATAAAAGGGCCAAGAGCCGGTTCCATCCCGAGAAGGACGTTTTCCATAACGGACAAATGACGAGCCAGGGATAATTCCTGATAAATCATCCCGACACCGGCACGGCGGGCTTCCAGAGGATTACGGGGTTGGTAGGGTTTTCCATCCAGCCACATACGTCCCTCGTCGGCAGGATGGGCGCCGGACAGCACTTTCATTAGTGTGCTTTTTCCGGCTCCATTTTCCCCTACCAAAGCCAATACCTGCCCCCCGCGAACCGCCAGATCGACCCCCGCCAGGGCAATAGTGGCTCCAAATCGCTTACGGATTCCCTCCATCCGCAGGCGGTACTCCGTTAAAGACGCATTTTCGGCAGAAAAACCGGTTTCCCTCTGCTGGACCATGTCTATTCCTGTCCCAGGAATCTCTTCATTTCGGGATCGTTAAGGCTTTCGGGAGTCACCAGACGCACCCCCGTATCGACTACAGGAGGAACGGATTGTCCCTTGAGATGAGAAACAATCGTCTGGACCCCTTCATGCCCCATTCGTGTGGGATCCTGGGCTACCAGAGCTTTGATATGCCCTTGGCGCAGGGCGTCGACCAAGGGCGGTGTGGCGTCAAATCCCACAAAAATGATTTTCCCGGCAAGATCATTGTCCCGCAACGCCCCAAGCATTCCCAGCGTGCTTGATTCATTGGGGCAAAATACGCCATCAGCCTCCTTGAGCTGGTCGATCAGCTTCATAGACTCATTTTTCGCCTCCCCTACGGTTGCCCCGCCGTACCGATTTTCTACCAACATCGTAATGCCGGATTTTTTTTTCATTACCTCCAGAAACCCGGCTTCCCGTTCTTCCGTGCTTGCCGAGCCCACGGCATATCGCAAAAGAACGACCTTGCCCTTGTCATTGAGCAGTTTGGCCAATTGTTCCCCTGCCATTTGGCCTCCTTTGCGGTTATTGGTCGCCACAAAACTTATAAAATCCTTGCCCGGTTCGCCCCGCAAGGCGGAATCAAATACCACGACGGGTATATTACGTTCCATGGCACTCTGGACCGGTCGGGCGAGGGCTTCGAAATCCAGGGGGGCCAGCACAATCCCATCTACTCCTTCGGCTACGAATTGTTCCACCAGCTTAATCTGGTCGGCCCGATCGCTTTCTTTGAGAGGGCCTTTCCAGATAATGTTGACATCCAGTTCCGTGCCGGCTTTCTTAGCCCCGGCCTCCACCGATTTCCAAAAGACGTGGGTTGTACCCTTGGGAATAACGGCGATCGTGAGCTTTTTGGGCCCGGAAGGCTCCTTTTTGCCGCAGGAAAACAATCCTACTACCGTTCCAACACAAACCAGAACCAATGCCAGTTTCCGCATGATCTTTCCTTTCCTCAACTAATAAGCCCGATTGGCAATTCTGCCTTCCTCTTCCCGCAAGCTACATTCCATCAAGAGGAGGTCGTTTATTGTCCTTCCAGCAGGCTTTTTGTAAAGGATTTTTTGTTCCCCGGCGTATCTTGTCGCCAGAATTGCCTTTGGGGAAAATTTTTTTCAGTGCAGTGCCATACAGGTGGCACTGTCCCCGAAAAATAATTTGACGTTCCGCTCCATCGCTACGATTGTATAAATACAGAAAGGATGCGGCGCAAAGGAGATATTGGTTAAGGATGAGGTTGGGTTTCCGGATGAATATCCGGTGCGCGATGACTTTGAGGCACCTGGGAGGGAGGAAGCCAAACCTTCGTATAGGCGCTTCGGCCACCACCGAAGCGCCTTATTTTTTAGTGGGTTCTATCCCTATTTCCATAAACACACCGGATATATACTACCATATATATGTCTGACTAAAAGATTTCTACACCGTCTTTTGTTGTTGCAGTGACACGATAGCCGGGAGATCTTTATCAGAAGGATAGACTATTCCCGCCCCAGCGACAGGAAATCCACTTCGGACTGGTGAATTGCTATAGAATCCCCTATAAAGTACCGATACATTGAGGTCTCTTGATTTCTACCTGCATACCTTCAATGGCGTATTATCGGACATATATGGATATAATGACAAATAGGGGAATCGAAAGAACAGGAAATGTTGTATGAAAAAAGGGGTGACAATCCTGTTTTCCTGCGTAGGACGACGCGTTTCGTTATGCGAAAGTTTTCGTTCCACAGGCAAACGCTGTGGATTGGATGTCCGGATCATTGGAACCGATAGAAATCCTTTCAGCCCTGCCCTTCAACAGTGCGATGAGAGATATCTTGTCCGTCCTGTTCATCATGCGTCATACCTCTCCGATCTGCAACGAATTATTCGCCGTGAAAAGGTAAATATTCTTATTCCAACCATTGACCTGGATCTTCAACTGTTGGCTGAAAATAACAAGTTTTTTGCGAGAATGGATTGCTTAACCTTGATTTCGCAACCGGATGTGATTCGGATTTGTCAGGATAAGCGAAAAACATTTCGATTTTTGAAAAGCAATGGTTTTCTAACGCCCCATACCGCCTCTCCCCGGACCTTTCTGAAACAACCTCGACTACGGTATCCGCTGTTTCTTAAGCCATGGGATGGGTATGCCAGCAGAGGCAACGCTGTCGTGCGTAATCGTTATGAACTGGAATTTTTCGGCAAACAGATTCCCAACTGTATCGCTCAGGAATATATTCAGGGGACTGAGTATACCTGCGATGTGTTTGTCGATTTCGACATGCAGGTCCGATGTGTCGTTCCCCGCAAGCGCATGGAAGTTCGTAGCGGAGAAGTAAGCAAGGCCCAAACGATCAAAAATGAGAGTATCATGTGCGAAGTCCGCCGGCTCATCGAAGTTTTACAGGCTGGTCCCGGCGTGATTACCGTACAACTGATAGAGAGTTCGGGAAAATTATATATCATCGAAATCAATCCGCGTTTCGGCGGAGGCGTCCCGTTAAGCATTAAAGCCGGGGCGGATTTCCCTCGATGGATTCTTCAATTGTATCGGGGCAAGAAACCTAAAATTCGGTTTGACGCATGGCAAGAAAATCTTATCATGCTTCGATACGATAGCGAAGTCTGGTTGACGGAGGAGAATGTGAGCAGGTACCATGATCTTCGATGATTTCATAGGCGATAAGCGTCCTTTAACCTGGGTTTTGCAATTCTGGCCTGTACCCATCATCGCTTTTTTGGTGGGGTTGGCGGGAACATGGCTGTGTAAAAAATTTGCATTGCATTTTGGGATCGTCGACAAACCTGATCATATTGTTAAAACTCATGAAAAACCTGTAGCCTATCTGGGAGGTGTCGGGATCTATGCGGGCCTGTTCGCCGGACTTGCCGTCGGCCTTTGGCAAACGCGCGAAATCAGTGGAGAAGCAACAAAATGGATTGCAGGAATCGGGATGGGGGGAGGAATTGCCTGCGTCGTGGGAATTATCGACGACCTTTTCGATATTCGACCTTTATACAAATTATTGGGGCAGGCTCTGGCAGGTCTGACACTTGTGATTTGCGGCATTCGTCCGGCATTACAATCTTTTCCAAATGTCTTGGGCTGGACGATGTCCCAATCGGTAGAGTTATGGCTGGGAATCGGCGTTGTTTTTATTTTTGTGCTTGGCGCAACCAATTCCTTGAATCTTTTGGACGGTCTCGATGGTCTCTGCGCCGGTGTTACGGGGATTATCACAATTGCCATGCTGATCCTGGCCATTCATTTGAGCACGTGGGAATTCAGCCTGGTCGGTGATCCGGTCCGAGTTATTGTCTGTCTGGCTCTGGCGGGGGGCGTGTTTGGTTTTTTGCCATTTAATCGACATCCTGCCAAAATTTTCATGGGAGACGCCGGCAGCATTCTGCTGGGATTCACAATAGCATCACTGATGATCCTCTTTGCTGAAAAAATCCCAAGATGGTGGTTGGCTTCCATCGTTGTTTTTGGTCTTCCCATTCTCGATACAGCGACCGCTTTAGTACGTCGCCTACTCAATCATCGCCCGTTATTTCTATCGGATCGTGGACATATTTACGATCAAATGATTGATCGGGGTATTCCCTTGAAAAAAACCGTAGGAATCTGTTACCTCCTAACAGTAATTTATACATTCATCGGATTGTTAATGAGTCAGATTCAGACTCGCTATGCTGTTATCGTGTATATATTGGTATTTGCCGTCTCTGGCTTTTTGGTTTGGAAGAAGGGGTTTTTGGAAATGAATGGACTACGTGGGGCTTGCTGAATAAGTCTTTTTCTGCTCTTCCGACCCTGAGCGGCAGCTTTACACGGCTGCCGCGGGTACCCACGTGCAAGTGT
>JAFGGE010000103.1 GCA_016930745.1 Sedimentisphaerales bacterium | reverse complement strand
GGGGACCGGCACGGATGGCTGAGAAAAAAGCGGCAAAAGGGGTTCTTCGCAGGCAAAAGCCGATGGATCGGGTGCTTTTGGCGCTGACGCCCTGCATCGCTGGCAGCATCTACTTCTTTGGCTGGCGCTGTGCGGCCATGGTCCTGGTTGCCTGTATCGCAGGATTTATCACGGAATGGGCCTTCTGCCGCAAACGCAACGAGCCGGTCACCGAGGCGGTCTTTGTCACAGCAGTGCTGTTCGCCCTTGTCATGCCCCCTACGGTGCCGTGGCATGTACTGATCATCGGGATCGTGTTCGCCGTCGTCTTTTCCAAGGAGGTTTTCGGGGGCTTTGGACGCAATATCTTCAATCCCGCCCTGGCGGGCCGCTGTTTTGTCTATATCTGTTTTCCCGTGGCGTTGACGGCAACCTGGGCCCCCCCGGCCCAGGATCCCGCAGGCGCCCTGCTGCAATGGTCTACGGTTACCGGTCCGGAAGCCATCACCGGGGCCTCGCCAATGGCCCAGATGAAGGCGGGCAAACTGATTCCTGTCACAGAGATAGGGCAGGACGTTCGAGAAGATGTCCCCTTCAAGATCGGTCAGGACGAGATCGTCAAGGTAGACCGGCTGGCGTTTCTCAAAGGCCTTTTCTTCGGACGGATCAGCGGCACCGCAGGCGTAACCAGCGCCCTGCTGATTCTGATCGGCGGGCTCTATCTGTTATGGACCAAAACGGCTTCCCGAACGATCATCCTGACGGTTATCCTGGCCTACGCTGTGTTTAACTGGATCCTCACGCTGGCCGGCGTGCCCCGTTTTTACGGCGTACTGGGGCCGGTCCTGGGTGGAGGATTCCTGCTGGGGGCCTTTTTCATGGCGACCGACCCGGTCAGTTCACCCAAAACCGAGCCGGGCCGGATTTTCTATGGTATTATCATCGCCCTGGGTACGGTTACGATCCGCAACTTCAGCATTTTCAACGGCGGCCTGATGTTCTCGATCCTGTTGGGCAATATGTTTGCCCCGATCATCGACTACGGCGTCAACAGCTATAAGAGCACCAAAAAAGCCAAACGGAAGGAGGGTGAGAAATGAAAGAAAAGTCCCTCTTTCCGGTAGGATACATGTTTGTGATTACCGCCGTGTTCAGCTCGGTCCTGATCGGTCTTAATGCCTTTACCCGCGGACGAGTCGAAGCCAACCAGAGGATCGCCTTTGAACGGGCGGTTCTGGAGGTATTCGGCTTGGCTCAGGGAGGCCCATCACAGATTCATGAGAGATTTGTAGAGCGTATTTCACCACCGAAAAAAGGGAGCTATGACCGGACATATGTGCTCAAAGAAGGAGATACAACCAAAGGAATAGCGCTGCCGTTTGAAGGGCAGGGCTTCTGGGCGCCGATCCGGGGCATTCTCGGTTTCCAGCCGGATGGTAAAACGATTACCGGTATCTCTTTCTATGAGCAAAGCGAAACGCCTGGTCTGGGCGCTGAGATACTCAAGCCTTACTTTCGGGAACAGTTTGAGGGTAAGACCGTTAGCGAAATGGATAAGCCCGTCCGCTTGAGACCTGCCGGAAGCAGTCTGGACAGCAATGAAGTGCACGCCATCACCGGAGCGACGCAGACCTGTACCCGGCTGGAGAGGATTCTCAACGATGCTATCAAGGAGTGGAGGTCGGATTCGTCCGACAAAGGAGCTGCGCCATGACCCCGCAAGGCGACTCTCCGACAACTCGAAAAATCGTACTCGACGGCCTGTGGCACAACAACCCGATCTTTCGACAGATTCTGGGGATTTGCAGCACCCTGGCGGTGACCAATCTGGTGCTCAACACCGTGGTTATGTGCACCTCGTTGACGCTGGTGACGGCGTTAAGCTGCCTGACGGTCTCTCTATTACGGCACTGGACGCCGCGGAACATCCGCATGATGGTCCAGACGCTGATCATCGCGTTCTATGTCATCATCGTGGATCTGTTCCTCAAGGCGTACTGGCCCGAAATGAGCCGCAATCTGGGGCCGTTCGTCGGATTGATTATCACCAATTGCATCATCATGGGCCGCTGCGAAGGATTTGCCGGCTCGAATAAACCGATCCCCTCCCTGATCGACGGCTTTTTTAATGGCCTCGGATATTCCTTCATCCTGCTGGGAATCGCCTGTTCGCGTGAACTTTTGGGCATGGGTACCGTTCTTGGTTTTTCGATTCCATGGTTTACCGAGCACTGGGATAAATGGGTGATTATGGTCATGCCGCCGGGGGCCTTCTTTACCCTGGCGGTGATGATCTGGATCTGCCGAAGCATCAAGCCGAAGGAGGAGAAGGCATGAGCATCAACCAGGAACTATGGACGGCGCTGGTGGTTTGTTTTTCGGCCGTGTTCACCCAAAATATCCTGCTGACGACGTTTTTGGGGATGTGCCCCTTCACGTCGGTATCGCGGGAAGTGAAAACAGCGATTGGGCTGGGGGCGGCCGTGGTCTTTGTGATGACCTGCACGACGATCCTGAACTGGATGGCTTACCACTGGATATTGGCGCCGCTGGGCCTGGAGTTTTACCGGTTCATCCTGTTCATTATTATCATTGCCGCTTTCGTGCAGTTCGTGGAAATGGTTATCGATCGATATTCACCTAAACTGTATCAAAATCTGGGCATCTTCCTGCCGCTGATCACGGTCAACTGTGCGATCCTTGGGGCCTCGCTGTTTATGGTGATCCGCGATTATACGTTGATCGTGACGGTCGGCTGGGGCTTCGGCGCCGGTTTGGGCTGGCTTCTGGCGATCCTGGCTATGGCGGGCATTCGACAAAAACTCAATCCCGCCCGTATCCCCGCAGGCCTTCAGGGACCGGGTATTACACTGATCATAGCCGGCCTGATGGCCCTGGCGTTTATCGGTTTTACAGGAGTGCTCGGCTGATGGGACTGGTGGCGATTTCGGTTCTGATTGTCAGTCTTCTGGCGGCAGGCCTGGCGCTTTTACTGGTCGTTGCCGAAAGATTCATCGCCAATTACGGCTCGTGTGAAATCGAGATCAACAAGGATAAGAAATTCACCGTCGAAGGAGGCCAGCCCCTGCTCAGCATGCTGGTCAATGAAAAAATCTTTATCCCCAGCGCCTGCGGTGGACGCGGCACCTGCGGGTATTGCAAGGTCAAGGTTACCGAAGGCGGCGGACTGATCCTGCCGACCGAAACGCCTTTCCTGACCAAACAGGAACAGGAAGAGGGAATTCGCCTCTCGTGCCAGATCAAAATCCGAAACAATCTAAAAATCGAAATCCCCCAAGAGCTTCTCCGCGTCAAAGAATATCAATGTATTTGCACAAGGATCGAAGACCTGACCTACGACATGAAACGGTTCCGGTTCGAATTGAAGAACCCGCCGCAGATCGAATATATCCCCGGCCAATACATGCAGTTGCTTTGCCCCCCATATAAAGGCAGCCCGGAAGAAGTCTACCGCGCCTATTCCATCGCTTCCGATCCGGCACAAAAACACATCGTCGATCTGATCATCCGCCGGGTGTCCAACGGGATTTGCACGACCTGGTGCTTCGAATACCTCAAAGAAGGCGATTCAGTGCGGATGAACGGTCCTTATGGAGATTTCCGCCTCAGCGATTCCGATGCGCCGATGGTCTTTGTGGCAGGCGGCTCCGGGATGGCTCCCTTCGTCTCGATTCTGCACCATATGGAGCACACTGGTAATTCGCGCAAGGTCAAATACTTTTACGGCGGCAATCAGGTGCGCGACCTGTGCCTGGATGAGGAGATGAAGCGATTCGAAAAGGCACTGGCCGGCTTTGAATACATCCCCGTGGTGGTCGAACCGGCCCAGGGGGAATCGTGGGAAGGCCAGCGCGGGCTGGTCACCGAGGCCGTGCAACGGGCGTACTCCGACCTGAGCGGCCATGAAGGTTACCTGTGCGGCAGCCCCGGCATGATCGATGCCGCGACCAAAGTCCTGACGGCGATGGGGATGAACAAAGAACGGGTTTACTACGACAAATTTGCTTAAAGCAAGGCGCATCATGAAACAGTCGCCCGACATGAAAAAACTGGAAGAGGTGCTGCGGTCCGGCCGGATCGTCCATGGCGGTTTTCTGGGAACCGACTCCCGCCGTCTTATCGAGATTATCGAAACCGATTTGGCTGCCGTGGAGCGTCTGGGATTGACCTGTGTATCCATCGCAAAACGCATGCTGGAACTGACCGAGGCGGCCCGGCCGCGGTACGGAGCATGGATGGAGATGGACGATTATCTTTCGGTGCGATGTGAAGACGTTAAGGGTTCTATCGTGTGTCCCTGGCCTCATGCCGGCCGGTTCGTCAAGCGGATCACCACAGCGCATCGCCGGGACCTGGACCAAACCATCTCCTGGACCGACCTGAACATTCACATGATCGCCGAGCACGGCTTCTTCGAGGGAAAGGGATCGTTCTTCCGCCTGGAGCCGGAGCAACTGGCCGGGATTATTTTCCCCGCTTCCAAATAAATCGACGACAAAGGGGTCCGACATATTAAGAAGAAGGGTGTACAATTAAAATGCTGATCTAAACATGGATTCCTAATTCTACAAACTGCTCGTGAAAAACATAAGAATCGGAACAACAAGTTTATGCTCGTTGCACTTATAGGCTTTGGAATTTCTTGGGCCAATGCCTTCCTAACCTGCTGTGCGTGTGGCCACTTGGATCTTTTTTCACTCCCTGGCAGTATTATTGGAGCATCCGTTACATGGTATGCTGTGGTTCAAACAAAAAAATCAGGGGCCATTAAGAGAATCGTGATCTATTTAATGTTGATTCTATCTACTATGATTCTTTTAAAGAACGCCGGTGATATACTCTGGTTTGGTCACAATCCGCTGCTGTAATTAGCCATCTTCCGGATTCTGTAAAGACATGTAACACATTCAGAGAACTGGGCCCGGAGGGACTTGAACCCCCGACCAAGGGATTATGAGTCCGACTTGGAAACGCGTAAGTATTTGTCAATTAAACGTTTATAACTGTCAATAAGGGTGCTCGCTTAAAACAGTGTTAAAATTTGAGTATTTTTTCAGTTTGTCCGATAACAAAGGCATGGCATTACAGGATTATTCAG
>JAFGGE010000102.1 GCA_016930745.1 Sedimentisphaerales bacterium | reverse complement strand
TTTTCATTAATCTGTCTCCTGAAACCATTATCGTCTCAGGCGACAAATCCACCTTAATCACGCGCCCAGTTTTTGGGGAGTATTATAAACTGAGTGCAGCAGGAGGCCAGTGGGAGCAGACATGGGGATATGAGGCGTGGGATTGGTATTCTGGCGGGCCAGGGCAGACAAGCCTTCTGGGCGGCAATGTTACAGGCTTGTTAACCACCTCGGCTGCCGGAGCCCCTGTTATTGACGAACAGCTCATCCTTCATCTTCCACTGATGGGGCAGTTGACTCTCACGGCCTATGACGAGGAAAATCCCCAGCAGGAAATCGGGAGTATCGTCGGATCGTTCAGCGGAACCTTTGTGGCAGACATGAATGCCTCGCATGCCCTAGTCGATGAGGAAGCGGGGACCATACAAGGGCAGTTTGGCGTGCCGGTTGCGGCCGGACCGGATGGATACATTCAGGTCACCTCGACAACCGGAATATTCCAGGATGTGGTCGCCGTAGGGCCGTGGGAGTGGTATGTTTCCGGCACATTGACCATGCAGAGACTGCCGGAGCTTGACCTGCAAACCAACATCATGGCGGCTCTGCAAAACTCTGACTTGATTGTAGGAGCCAGCGAGCAAGTGGTTCTGGCCGGTCAGTATATCCCGGAGCCGGCAACCCTTGTGCTGCTCGGATTGGGGGCTATGGCCCTTCGAAAAAAGATCTGATGCAAGGATGAGCAGGAATAACTTTCCTCATTCGAAGGATAGCCTTATATCAGCCGATTTCGTGTGTTTCTCGTGTTGTGTGTGTGTGCGTGTTCTAAAATGATGGAACGGATTTTTCTGGAGGGAAGTCACATGAAACACATTTCCATACTGTTAACCGTCCTTGTCTTCTGTTCTTCTGCCTGGGGATTGGTCTTTACCGATTACGGCTCCGGTGTCACCATTGAACTGGTGGCCGGTGCGGGGATCTGGCAGATCGACTGGGGACAGGGACCATGGACCTGGTTTGAGTCGGCCGGCGGTCCCATCCTGGATTCCTCTGTCCAGGGAATCTTCGATGTCCATGCCACGGCGGCGGCCAGCATCAGCCCCGATCTGATTGCCACTTTACCGGTGGCAGGTACGCTAACCCTGACCGCCTATGATGGAGAAAATGCTATCGGAACGATGGTCTTGACAGGTGCCGGCCAGAACGTGATCGACATCAATGCCTCAAGAGTGGAAGGCGACCCGGCCACAGGGATCTTTCTGGTGTCGTTCCGGCCGCCGGATCCCAAGCTGACGATGAACCTTGAGGAAAAAACCGGCATCTTCGAAGAGATCGAGCCAATCGGTGAATGGGATTTCTACTGGTCAGGCTACTATGCCGGACCCCTAATGGAAGGGTTTCCGTTGCAGGACAACATCTTTGCCGCATTGGGCGGACAAGTCCCCGTGATCGGCGGGGTGGCCGAGTTTGCTTTAACAGGTCAGTACATCCCGGAGCCGGCAACAATTCTCCTGTTGGGATTGGGCAGTGTGATTTTCCTTAAAAGACGTATATGACAAGTGGAAGGATAATCTATTCTTGAGAGCCGGCTTGAAAACCGGCTCTTTTTCTCTCTAAATTCTAAATCGAGGCGATCTCTCTTGCCGAGCTTGGGCAGTATCAGGAATTGAAAGGGATCGAAGCTTTTTACTCCCCAAAATGAATCAATGAAATTCATGAAATAAAATAAGCCCGCGGTGCATCTATCAATAAGGAGGCCTGTTGGACGAATGTCTGAAGTGAGACAGCTATGAAACAACGGTTTCGTTCACAGTGACACGTCTTTGAAAGGGGATCGTCATGAGATGCATCCTTGCTCCAGTTCTGCCGGTGGTCATTTTATTGCTCAAAGGTACAATGGATCAAAGTTCTTATGGAGAATCCGGATCCGGTCCAGCCCATAGCAAAACTGACAGTGGTCGCCACGTTGGGAAGATGAAACAAAGCCATATCTACGACGGTGTGGACAGGGGGGCGGTTTTACTCCCCGGCGTCATAATTCAGATAAGAATTGTCTTGACTCCGCAAAAGTCTTTTTGGTAGAATAACGAGCGTTGTGGAGCAGGGGCTGGTTTTTCCTTCCGGTGGAAAACAACCACTCATTTCCTTTTCCAAAAATTGCCGTCCGGGTGTAACCTGTGTAACCATAGAAGAGGGTGTGATGCGATGAAAAAAGTAGAGGAAGTTATGGCGGTTCTGGCCTTGGCGATCCTGTCGCTGCAGGCGGGGGCGGGTGTGGAAATCGACAGCTCGGTCAACTATTTCCAGGATGGAGAATATGTCTCCCTGGAGGGGTATGAAAGCGACGATGTCCGGGTGAGTTATCAATCCTTTTCCGGCGGCGTGGGCTCGGGCTGGACGGTAAGAGACGGCGAGTCGTTCGGCCTGACCAACGGATACGCCAATGCGGGCAATATGAGTATGGGTGTTTCTGCCCAATCCATTTCCACCCCGAATAACCGGCACTTGTCGGATGCCTCGATCTCCACGTCGGTTTCGAACCGTCTGACCATTTCGCCCGGTACATCCGGCCTTGCCGAGGGGGATACCACCACCCTGGCGATCCATCTCCGGCTGGACGGTTCGCTTCATGGCGAGGCGACTTCCTATCACGGAAAGGGCTGGAGCCATGCCGAGATGAGGGCGGGCCTGTCGGTGCATGACTACGCCATCCAGATCGATACCGGGGAGGGTTTCTGGTCGCCGTCCCAGGCGTCTTTCGGGGCTTCCTGCGAACTGGAAGCCTATGATGTATACCAGCCTGTCTGGGGCTATAACTATGCCGCCAACTGGGAGGAATCGTGGAGTATCGAGAGCAACATCACCCCTTATGATTCGGATCAACATTCGTGGTCTGCTACGGAACTGGGAGAATCGTTTCATTATGAGGCGAGCGATCACTTCGATACCGGCGAATTGACGCTCCTCGTTGAGGCGATCGTAGGCCACACGCTGGACTTTGACGCGGATCTGTATGTGTATGTGGACGCCAACAACGACGCCATAAGCTGGGCGGACTTCGATAACACGTTTGCTTTCTCCGTAGCGCCTGCAGCGCTGGGCGTTGCGCTGGCCTGGGAGGTTGTCCCGGAACCGGCCACCATGCTGCTGCTGGGTGTCGGTGGATTACTTATAAGGCGTAAACGATAAGTGCTAGGCACCTCTGAAATCGGTGTAATCCGCAGTCATGGACGATCCCTGCCTTGAATTGAACCTTTGATTCATGGAGTACAAATCCATTCCAACGCTACATGCCCAAGCCAGCGTGGGCATGGCACCCATTTTTTTGATCCTGTACGGAAAAACGGTGAGACACTCGAGACAGTTGGCGTTTTTGGCTCAAAAACGCATGTGTCTCAACTGTCTCATCTGTCTCAACATTCCCTCACACTCCCTTAAACAAATGCTATAATCTACTGTAAAAGAATAGGGATGTAGGATTATGTTAAGCTAAGCACATCCCTTTAATTTGATGAAAATCACGGTTTTTTCAGCAAAAAAACCGGCTCGGTATTCAAAATGGTTGATTTGGCGGACTATTTGTGTTAGAATGATATTTGGAAATGGCTCTTCTTTCTGGGGGCGGAAGACAGGGTGTGAGAAAGCGATAAGGTAAGCCATGACAGGATAGGGACTTACTGCTGCGCCAACCCGGTCCCGCTGTGCAGGTACGGAGTGTGAAACAAGACCGATTCTGGTGCATAAACGATGTCTGTCGGAGGATTTAGGATGAAGTCCAGCCCATTGCTCGGATGGCCGATCTGGCTGTGCGTAATTTCCCTTTTTATGCCGTCGGCCGTTCACGCCGAATGGACCGCGTACAATGATGTCGTATACGCGGCGGATCAGTACATTGGCGAGCATGTCACTACCTATGGAACAGGAGATGGCTTTACCGGCTCCTCCAGCGGCAGTCTTATCAATCATGCGGACGGGGCCGTATTGCCCGTCACGGTCACGCTGACCCAGAGCGGCGGCGTCGGATTTCAGCCGGAAGCCCAGTACGGCGGCAGCGACACCGCGGTAGGAACCGACGCTTATAACACCTTCCACGGGATCACGGACATGACCGGAGTCCTGACCTATGGCAGCCTGGGCTGGACGGTTGAGATTACCTTTTCAGGATTGACGCCGGGAGCGAATTATACGTTCGCGACTTCTTCCGCGCGCAATGACTACCCCGGTCGATTGACGATCTATACCCTTATCGGGGCCGACACGTATACCCATGCCGGCACGCCCGGCGTGGATGTGCTTTCCGAGGACAGCGTTCGGTTCAACACCGGCGGAAACCACGACGAAGGCTATGTCGCCCGCTGGACGAATATCACCGCTGCAGACGGCACCTTCACGGTCCGGGCTCAGGCCGATCCTTCCAGTCCCGATGGCACCCGTGCGTACTCGTTTGATGTTTTCATGCTCCGGGAAGATGCGCCCCCCAGACCCGCAGGGGACCTGGACGGCAACGATCGCATCGATATCATCGATCTGCTGCTGTTTTCCGATCAATGGCTGACCAATCCGGGACAAGAGGCCAATCTGAACGGCGATAGTATCGTCGATCTATGGGATTTTGACATCCTGGCGGGCAACTGGCTGCTGGATTGGCAAAGCGGCTCGCTTCAGGTCAATATCACGCCTGCCGAAGCGGCCGCGGCGGGGGCCCAATGGAGCATCGATGGGGAGCAATGGTTCGATTCGGGCCATCTTCTCACGGATATACCCGTTGGTTCTTATGGGATTCAGTTCCGCGAGATTTCCGGCTGGCATACCCCGGGACAGGTTATGATCGATGTACCGTATAAGGATACGGCGGTTGTAGAGGGTCCGTATGTCCTGATGGCCGGGACGCTGCAGGTGATCCTTGATCCGCAGGGCGCACGCGATGCCGGGGCCCAGTGGAGCATCGACGGCCAGAGTTGGTACGATTCCGGGTACACGCTCGGACCGGTCCCAGTCGGGTCCTATATAGTGATCTTCAGCACAATTACAGGATGGAATCCGCCTCAGGATGCGTCTGTGGAGATCAGCGACGGTCAAAGCGCCCTGGTCAACGCCGCCTATGAACAACAGACCGGCACATTGACGGTCACCATCGAACCGCAAGGCGCACGCGATGCCGGCGCCCAGTGGAGCGTCGACGGCACGCTATGGCATGACAGCGGCGCCCCGCAGAATCTGCCTATCGGTGATTATACCGTCCAGTTTCGCGCTGCGGCCGGATGGAACGCGCCGCCGAATGAAAACGTCACGATGGCGTATCAGGATACGGTCTCGGTTGCAGGGACCTATGTACAACAGATCGGGCAGCTTACCGTTTCGCTTAATCCGGCAGAGGTCCGCGACGGCGCTCGATGGAGCATCGACGGCGTCAACTGGTATGGGCATGAACATATCCTTACCGATATCCCGGCAGGGGACTATACGATCCGGTATAACGCTGTACCGGATTGGACCTCTCCCGCGAATGAGTCGATTACGATCACCGATGGGGCGAATCTGTCTGCGTCGGGCACATACCTTCGCAAGACCGGGTCGGTAACGGTCACTCTCAACCCGGAGTCGATCCGTGCTCAGGCTCGATGGAGTCTTGACGGGTCAACCTGGCATGAAAGCGGATACAGCCTCGGGCCGATCCCAACGGGAGCGTATACGGTACAGTATAGCAGTGTTTCCGGCTGGACGACGCCGGGCAGCCAGCCCATAACGGTTTCGGAAAATCAGACAACTACGGTCTCCGCAGAGTATATCCAGCAAGTTGGATCATTAACGGTTACGATCCAGCCATCCGAGATTCAGGGCGTTGCCCAATGGAGCATCGACGGGGCCACCTGGTATGCGAATGGACACACGATTGATCCGCTGCCGGCGGGACCGTACACCGTGCAGTTCAATGACGTTGTCGGCTGGATCAAGCCGATCCACCAGCAGATTGCCATCACCGACGGGGCGATGGAAACCATGACCGGAATCTATGCGCAGCAGGGCGGCTCACTGACGGTGACTATCGAACCGGCGGATGTCCGTACAGAGGCTCGATGGAGCATTGACGGTACAAGCTGGTATGAGAGCGGCCAGACCGTCTCGCCTCTGGCGATAGGCGATTATACCGTCCAATACAACGATGTGACTGGCTGGCGAACCCCTGCCGACGAGACCGTTGTTGTCGTTTCAGGACAAAATACTTCCACCAACGGGACATACGAATCGCAGGTGGGCGATCTGACGGTAACCATCAACCCGGCACAGGTCCAGGGACAGGCCCAGTGGAGTCTTGACGGGACTACATGGCACAACAGCGGTCATACCCTGATCGACCTTGCCGTGGGCGATTATACAATCCAGTTCAGTAATATCCTCGGATGGAACACACCAGCGAACGAATCGGTTACTATTGTGGATGCCCAGACGGCCAGCGTGGATGTTTCTTATGTTCAACAGACAGGGGCGTTGACGGTTACGATCGAGCCGGGCCAGGCGGTTACAGACGGGGCGCAGTGGAGCATCGACGGAGTGAACTGGCATGCAGGCGGCCATACTATCGATTCACTTGCCATTGGAGAGTATACCGTTCAGTACAGCAGCATCGCCGGATGGAACAAGCCGGCCGATCAGGAGATAACCATTTCCGAAGGTGCAACCGCCGCCACAACCGGGACATACGTCCAGCAGGGCGGTTCACTGACGGTGATCATCCAGCCGTTGTCAGCCCGCAGCGCCGGGGCGCAGTGGAACATCGACGGATCTTCCTGGCACAACAGCGGACATACGATCGCCTTTCTGCCGGTCGGATCGTATACGGTTCAGTTTAACACGATTGACGGCTGGAACAGTCCGGCCACCGCGCCGGTTTCCATCACGGATGGCGCAGCACAGGAAATTACCGGCATCTTCTCGCAGCAGACCGGATCCTTGACGGTAAACATGGAACCGGCGGATATTCGGGCGGCGGCACAATGGACTATCGACGGAATCACCTGGAATGTTCATGGCGACACGCTAACCGATTTGGCCGTCGGATGGCACACCGTCATCTATAGCGGGGTTGAGGGATGGATTGCTCCCGCCGATCAGATTGTACAGGTTCTGGCCAATCTGAACACCACCACAACGGGACTCTATATCCAGCAGCAACCGATTGCGCCCTTGCTGATCAGCGAGTTTCTTTCGGATAATGATACCAAGGGCACGGCGGATGAATTCCTTGATGAGGATGGCGACGAATCCGACTGGATCGAAATTTACAATCCGACCGCCGAGGCGGTTTCTCTGCTTGGCTGGTCGCTTCGCGACGCGGAAGATACCTGGGTCTTCCCGGATGTCCAGATCGGATCGGGCGAGTTTCTCGTCGTATTCGCCAGCAACAAGAATCGACGCGTCCCCGGCTCGGAACTCCACGCCAATTTCAGACTGGCCAAAGAAGGCGAATACCTGGGCCTGATCGGGCCGGATGGAAACACGGTTGTCCATGAATACAATCCCGAGTTCCCGGATCAGTTGTCCAACCTCTCTTATGGTCTCAATCAATTCAGCACCCGGCTGGTCAAAAACGGCAATACTGTGAAATACATCGTTCCGACCAGCAGCGACGCCTCGCTGGACTGGACCTCGCAGGGCTTTAACGATGATTCATGGAATACCGGCCAGGTAAGTATGGGATTCAGCTCGACCGGGGGAGGCGAAAGTGGACTGCATTACGAATACTTTGAAGGCAACTGGGACTGGCTGCCCGATTTTGATGCACTCACGCCGGTCAAGGAAGGTACGGTCCCGAATTTCGATATCTCTGTTCGGAATCAGGATGATTACTTTGGTTTCCGTTTCACCGGATACGTCTTTGTCCCCGCCGATGGGGAATATACCTTCTACACGGCCAGCGACGACGGGAGCAGACTGTGGATCGGTAATACGCTGGTCGTCGACAACGACGGCCTGCACGGCGTTCAGGAAGTGGGCGGCAGCATCGCCCTGACGGCAGGCGCGCATCCGATCACCGTAACCATGTTCGAGAAGGGCGGCGGAGAAGCCTTGACGGTCAGCTACCAGGGACCGGGTATCAGCAAGCAGTACATTCCCGATCCGGCCCTGACGGGAGGTTTCCTGACCAATCTGCTGGATGAAATGCATACCGTTAACTCCTCCCTGTGGCTGCGGGCGGAGTTTACGATTGAGGACCCGCAGACCTATGAAATGCTGATGCTGCGGGTCCAGTATGAGGACGGATTTGTCGCCTATCTCAACGGCCAGGAAGTCGCCCGCGCCAATGCCGCCGGTTCAGTGGTATCCAGCTCGTGGAATGCCGCCAGTCAGACGGATCGACCGGATGAACAGGCAACGGTCTTTGAAGCCTTCAATCTGACTCCATACCTGCCGCTGCTTCAGACGTATCCGGCGGTGAATGTGCTGGCGATCCAGGCCCTGAACAACCATAAGGACAATGGCGAATTTTCCATATTGCCCGAGCTGCAGATTGCCACCAATGTTGGCATTCCCCAGTATTTCAACCAGATGACACCGGGCGAATTTAACATTCCGGGCGCTCTGGGACGGGTAGGCGATACAAAATTCAGCCATGACCGTGGTTTTTACACCGCCGCTCAGGCCTTCAATCTCGAGATTACCAGTGAAACGTCGGGAGCCTCTATCTACTATACCCTGAATGGTTCCACACCGACTGCGGAGGCCGGAACGCTTTATGCCGGGCCGATCCCGATCAATGGCACCTCGATTGTTCGTGCCGTCGCGATTAAACCCGGTTATCTAAGCTCCAATATCGATACGCAAACCTATATTTTTCCGGACGATGTGATCCTCCAGTCGTCCTCCGGCCAGGCCCCGGGGCCAGGCTGGCCAACCACGAACGTGAACGGTCAAATGATCAATTACGGCATGGATCCGGACATTGTAAATAGTCCCGCCTATTCGGGTATCATCATCGACGCTCTCAAGGCGATTCCGAGCTTTTCTATCGTAACCGACTTGAAGAATCTTTTCGATCCGTCGATCGGCATCTATGTCAATGCGTATGGCGATGGATATGCCTGGGAGCGTCCCGCTTCGCTGGAGCTGATTCATCCGGATGGGAGCGAGGGTTTTCAGGTCGAATGCGGCGTGCGAATTCGCGGAGGTTTCAGCCGCAGCGGCGATAATCCCAAACATGCCTTTCGTCTGTTCTTCCGGAATGAATACGGCGATTCGAAATTGAAGTATCCTTTGTTTGGCGAGGAAGGCACAGACGAATTTGACAAGTTCGATCTGCGCACCAGCCAGAACTACTCCTGGGCGTTCCAGAACGATTCCACCAATACCATGGTGCGCGAGATATTCCAGCGCGACAGCCAGCGCGATATGGGCCAGCCGTACACACGCAGTCGATACTATCATCTGTATATCAACGGTCAGTACTGGGGCCTGTTCATGACCCAGGAACGGTCCGAGGCGGCTTTTTCCGCCAGCTACTTCGGGGGCGATCGGGATGACTACGACACGATCAAGCACGATTCGTCGGTGCGTGTCGCCACGGATGGAAACACCGAAGCGTTTGATCAGCTTTATTCCGAAGCCATGGCCGGTTTTAAGACACATGACGCCTATTACCGCGTACAGGGTCTGTTGCCGGATGGCGTGACGCCGCATCCGAGTTTCCCGCGCATGGTCGATGTGGATAATCTGATTGTATACATGCTGGGGATCTTCTACTCCGGCGACCGCGATGCGCCGATTTCCAACTTCATGAGCAACCAGGGCTTAAATAACTTTTATTGCACATACAATCGAGCCAATCCCGATTCCTTCCGATTCTTCCGTCATGACGGCGAGCACACCCTCGACAAGGGTATGGCCGACCGTACCGGCCCATGGGAGGCGTCCAATTTCAACCTGGCCCAGTACTTCAATCCGCAGACGCTCCATCAGAAGCTGGTAGAGCATCCTGATTATCGGATGCGTCTTGCCGATTTGACGTATAAATATTTTTACAACGATGGCGCTATGACTGTCGATCATTGCATCGAACGGCTCATGACGCGGGCCATGCAGATCGAGACGGCGATTGTCGCCGAGTCCGCCCGGTGGGGCGACGCGAAGCGCACGACCCCGTTTACACGGGACGATCACTGGTGGCCGGCCGTCAATTATATAGTAAACAACTACTTCCCATCCCGATTCGGTGGGGTTTTGCAGCAATTGAAGGATCGGGGGTGGTATCCCGATGCCGATGCTCCCGGCTTCAACCAGCAGGGCGGTGATGTGCCGGCAGGATTTAATCTGACGATGAACAATCCCAACGGCAGCGGCACGATTTACTATACCCTGGATGGTTCCGATCCCCGGATTTCCTCGGCTTTGTCCTCTCCCGGTCAGCAGATTACCCTGATCTCGGAAGAGATGCCCAAATATGTCCATGTGCCGACCGGAACTCTCATGGCCCCGAAGGGATCGGTGATGGCCGAATACTATTTCGGGATCAGCACCGGAACGCTTGATGCGTTGCATGCCCATTCGGGATGGCCGGACAATCCCGACATGACCGAGACACGAACCAGCTTTGAAATTCCTACCGATTGGCAGGAGTATTATGGTACTCGGATACGGGCGTATCTGCATCCGACGGCGACCGGCAACTATACCTTCTGGATCGCCAGCGATGATTACAGCGGCCTGTGGCTTAGCTCTGACGCCAATCCGGCCAATGTCACCCGGATCGCCTATGTAGACGGCTGGACCAGCTCGCGACAGTGGTCCAAATATGCATCCCAACGGTCCATCGCTATCCCGCTGCAGGCCGGGCAGATTTACTATATCGAAGCCCAGCAGGCCGAAGGCAACGGAGGGGACAACCTCGCCGTCGCATGGCAGAAAGACGGCACCAACAATCCGCAGGTCATTCCGGGATCCTATTTGTCCAGCGCCGGCATCGGCTGGGTACTTCCCGATTTCGACCATTCTTCCTGGAACTATGGCACAGGCATTGTCGGTTTTGAAACCCAGCCCGGCGATCCGGTCAATTACTCGAGTTTGATCGATATCAATGTACAATCGGCCATGTATAATAACAACGCCACATGTTTGATGCGTATTCCGTTCGAGTTTGACGGCGGCGATTTGACCCAACTAACTCTCAAGGTCCGTTACGACGACGGATTTATCGCTTATCTGAACGGAAGCGAAATTCTGCGGGTGAATTTCGATGGCGCCGCCCTTGCCGACTGGAATTCGGCGGCCAATGCCTCTCACGACGATGCGCTGGCAGTCCAGCAGGAAAGTTTCGATTTATCCGGCTTTATTTCCAGCCTCAAACGCGGGACCAATATCCTGGCCATTCATGGTCTGAACCGGACCGCCGACAACAGCGATTTCCTGCTGGGCGTCGAGCTGCTTGCCTATCAGCTCAATCCGGGGGATGTGTCGCCGGCGGCGCTGCCCTACAGCGGACCTGTCACGCTTACTGAATCGCGACAGGTCAAGGCCCGCGTGCTGGATGGGCAATGGAGCCCACTTCATGAAGCCGTATTCAATATCGGTCCGGTCGCCGACAGCCTGCGCATCACGGAGATTATGTATCATCCGCAGGATCCCAACCATGAGTATGTGGAGCTGCAGAATGTCGGAAGCCAGACAATCAATCTGAACCTGGTCCAATTCACACGAGGGATCGATTTTACCTTCGGCCTGCTCGATCTGTCGCCCGATCAGCATGTTCTGGTGGTTCGTAACGAACAAAAATTCCTGGAGAAGTATCCGGACTTTGTTGGGATTATCGCCGGACAGTTTACCGGCGCTCTGGATAACGCAGGGGAAACGATCCGGCTGGATGACGCTCTCGGTCGAAGCATCATGGAATGTCAGTTCAAGGATGGCTGGTATGGCGTGACGGACGGAGAAGGGTTTTCGCTGACGCTGCGGGATCCATACCAGAGCGCTGCCGATTATTCTTCCGACGGGCTGGTCGCTCACTGGAGGTTTGATGAGACCAGCGGCACGACCGTCTACGACAGCGCCGGAACCCATACCGGGACAATGGCGAACATGGACGACTCCGATCATGTGGTCGGCCGGTTCGGCAACGGCCTGGACTTCGACGGAAGCAATGATCATGTCCGGATCAGCGGATACAAAGGGATCACCGGCCCCAATGCACGCACGGTGGCGGCCTGGATTCGTACCGGAGTTCACGACCGGGGAGATATCCTTTCCTGGGGCAGTAACTCCGTGGGCCGTAAATGGCTGATGACCGTTCAGAACATCTTTTCCACGCAGGGAACGCTGCAGGTGGATGTCGGTTCCGGGTACGTCGTCGGCGGCACGCCGCTTTGGGACGGGCAGTGGCATCACATTGCCGCGGTTCTGCCCAATGACGGCACTCCCAACGCCAATGAAATCCTTCTGTATGTAGACGGCCGCCGGGAAACGATCATCGCCTCCGCGGTTCGCGCCGTCGATACCGCTTCCAGCGCCGATGTCAAGATCGGCATCTTCGACGACGGTTTGCTGCGGTACTTCCAGGGGCAGATCGATAATGTGGCCATCTTCGATCGAGCCCTGGAAGAAAGCGAAATCGAACGGATGGTCTCCGAAGGCGAATTCTGGGGCAGCAAGGAAAGCTGGAGGCCCAGCTCCCCATGGGGCGGCTCGCCCGGCTGGGATGATGCTCTCTGGGCCGTCATGCCCGACAGTATCGTCATCAATGAAGTCCTGGCCCACTCGCATTTGGATGCGCCGGACTGGATCGAATTTCGTAATCTGACCAACACCGCCATCAATCTGGGCGGCTGGTTCCTTTCCGACAGCGATCAGGACGATGCTTCACGAATGAAGTACGAGATCGCACCGAATACCATCCTGCCGGCCAATGGATACCTGGTCTTCTATGAGGATGTCCATTTCGGAGTAACTGCCACAGGACCGGGAACCCGGCATATCCCGTTTGGCCTCAGTGAAGGCGGGGATGATGTATACCTCCGTTCCGGTTTTGGCGGATATGTCGGGGGTTTCAAGGCCAAAGAGGACTTCGGCGCCTCGGATAGCGGTATTGCCTTTGGCCGATACCTTAAGAGCAGCCTTGATGGGGGCGTCAATTTTGTCGCGATGAGTTCCAACACACCCGGATACGCCAATGAATATCCTAAAGTTGGTCCGGTCCTGATGACCGAGATTGTGTATCATCCGGACGATGCCAATACCGGCGGGGAGTATATTGAGCTCAAGAATATCAGCACCGATCCTGTCGCCCTGCAAAGTTGGGTTGGTACGGAGATCACACCCGGTAATGTGGTTCAGGAAATCGTTGCCTGGAAGTTCAGCGACGGGATCGACTTTACCTTCCCGCCGAATACGATTATCCCGGCCGGGGGATATCTAATCCTGGCCAAGAATCCCGCGGCGTTTACCGCCTACTACGGCTCATTGCCCGGCGTGCAGGTGCTGGGACCGTTTGAGAACGATACCAGTTTGGACAATGGCGGCGAGCGGATTCAACTGGTGATGCCGGGCGATAAGGAATATGGACAGGATCGCTACTGGATCCGGCTGGATCGCGTCAGTTATGACGATGAATTTCCCTGGCCTATAGAGGCCGACGGCCTCGGAAAATCGCTGTCGCAAAAGACCCCCGGGACGTTTGGCGCCAATTACGGCAACGACGTCGAGAACTGGCAGGCGACGAATCCAAATCCGGG
>JAFGGE010000101.1 GCA_016930745.1 Sedimentisphaerales bacterium | reverse complement strand
CGCGCCGTCGATGACCTGGCCATGGTTCTCGTGGCTGGAGACGTCCTGCACCGTCAGTCCGTCCCACTCCTGCTCGAAATCCCAATGGACTATGAGCCCGCCGTAGTTATAGGGGTGTACTACAAAAGTCACGGTATTCGTCATCTGATACTGTCCATCATCTGCTACGAGCTGTAGAACATACCTGCCCGGCTCCGTGATGGTAGCCGTTGAGTCTTCGGAGGCAGGATCACCAATGACGACCGTTTCAGGGCCGCTGATCTGTGTCCATGTCACGGTGTAGGGGCCATCCTCCACAACGGACCCGTCCAGAGCGACAACAACGGATCCTTCTTCCTCCATTTCCAGATCCTGGTCGGATCCGGCATTGACATCCGGAGCCTTGTTGTCCTGGAAGAGACTGTCGTTGGGATCGCCCAGAGCCATGACCTCACCGGCCGTGAGCGACACATCCCAGATAGCCACCCGGGTGACGGCAATGTCATTGTCGTCGCCATCGTTGGCCGCAAACAGCAGCAGCACGTCCTCCAGGGAGAAACGGCCGTCGAGGCCCTGCGGATTGCCGGTCAGCACCTGCTGACCGTTCACAAACAGGTCATGGCGCATGACGTTATCCACCGGCATGACCATGCGGTACCATGTATTCGGGGACGTCACGAAGCCGGTCTGCCTGGAGTAACCGACGGCCGCAATGCCGATCGCCCCGTCATCCCTATGCACGGTCCAGTCCGAATCATCCGAATTGGCCGGATCGGTTTGGACGATGTCCACGAACTTGCCCACGCTGCTTTCCGGATAACGGAAATCGACCAGAAGGGTCCATTCGTTTACCTTTTCCCCGCCGCCATTGGGAGAAATTCCATGCCGGCAAATAAAGTGGCTTCCAACACCAATCTGTACGGCTCCATCCCCTGGAAGGAGACCCTCTGCAGACTGTACGGTTCCCACCAGTGTCAGGGGATTACCAAGCGTAACAGAATTCGGATCATTGGAAATAAATTCCCAAATGCCCACCGGCTGACGAATTGCTGCTTGGGCGATCGCCGCCAATACGCCTGCCAGTACTACAAAATTCTTCGTTTTCATCGTTACCTCCCTTCTCAAAAAATAATGTAAAGAGTGCTCTTTCGCTCTATTCACAATAGTTTCTTCGGCGGACACCACTCCTCTGCGATGGTTCGCCGATGATTTCCGCATCCGAACGCAGAATGAGAATCGTCACTGTTTGATAATGGCGAATTTCTGCGACTCTTCCCGATGGACGGTTTGCACATGTCCATCCACAAATACGGCGTTGACAACTCCTGTCTCCAAACCCGGATCCCCGGCATTGTGAAACGTGCCAAAACAATCCCATGGCTGAATCGCATCCCCGCGGTCGTTATGGGCATCCTTGATCACGCATAATGCCGTATCGTTAAATACATAGGTGCACCAGCCCTCCGTAAGCCATAGATTTTCTTCGCTGAAAAAGAAAATCTGGGACGGATTTCGAATCTCCGTGATTTTCCGTTCCCCCAGATGCTGATTCATCGCATAGTTGTAATTCGGCACAATCGGAATCGTCTCCACATGCTGGGGGTGGCGGTCGCCGAATCGACGAGCGATTTCGATAAACGTGGGACAAATCTGCACTTTTTTCATTTCTAAATAGGACCAAAAGGGACCGGCGTACTGGGGATTTAAAGTCAAATCAAAGCGCGGATTATGCCAGCGGCAGTACCGATGCGGCTCGGCTTGCGGATACTCCTCATCCGGAGGGTATTCCTCATGCCTGTTGTAAAAACAGGTCCAGGCGTTGGGCATGGTATCCTTGTTGCCTGAGATATACATTCCGGCAACCATTCCATAGTTTTTAAGATTGTTCTTGCAAAGCACAAATCGCACTTGCTCTTTCGCCTTCTTGAGGGAAGGAATCAGAATTCCCAGAAGAATGCCTACAATGGCAATAACCACCAATAATTCAATTAGAGTAAACGCGGACTGTTTTGAAAAAGGCCCACAATGCACAGGATTGTTCGCCGGGCGGCGTCCGTCAGATTGCGCTGTTCTACTCGTCGATGCATTACAGACCTGTGTGGGATGCGTAAGAATCCAGCGAGTACAAGACAAGAACGATAGAGCAAAGGACAGACAACAATGATTGGCCCATGATGAAAAAGAAGCTTCGCCCATATTCCGGTTCCTTCGATCGTTCACAGTCTTGGTTACAAAGTATACCGATGTCCGATTTCCAAGTCAATGGGCTTTTTGATCGAATCATGATGCTTCAGTTATGCTTTATTTCTGGCTATTGATACTTTGGATTCTGCATTTATGTCCAGTAGAAAACCGGCTCCTGGAAAGAGAATCGCTGTGCAGGAACCTGTTAATCGGGTACAATAGAGAAGATACAAAAGAGTAACGAATCAACAGAAAGAGGCGAAACCATGAAAAGGACTCCCGGATTTCCGCTTATAGCATTCCTTTTGTTGGCGTTGGTTTTAAACGAAGGAGATAGGTAGATGAACAGATTCAAGAGGCAAACCGGGCTTGTTCCTGTCTCAAATTCGTATCGAAACTCACGCCGTCATTTTCTGGGCATGATGGGCGCCGCAACAGCATTTTCGATTGTGCCTCGCAGCGTGCTGGGGGGACAAAATCACATCGCACCCAGCAGCAAGACAACGTTGGCTTGTATTGGGATGGGGGGCCAGGGTCACGTGGACTTATATAACTTTCTGCAACTCGGCGAAGTACAAGTAATAGCGGTATGCGATGTCAATCGAAAAGGCGGAGGGTATATTTCCTGGGATTGGATGCAGGGAAAAGAACAAAAACTGGGCGGTCGCGAGCCGGCCAAGCATCTGGTGGATAAACACTACGCCCAGCAAAGGGGCATCGGAAAATTCAACGCATGCCAAATGTACGCTGATTACCGCGAACTCCTTGCGCAAGAGGATGTGGACGCCGTGGTGATAGCCACGCCGGATCATACACATGCCGTCGTGGCTATGGCGGCGATGGCAAAGCGCAAGCATGTATACTGCGAGAAACCTCTGGCTTATACTGTCGCAGAAGCACGGCAGGTTACCGAAGCGGCGCGCAAAGCGGGTGTCGCAACACAGCTGGGCAATCAGGGCCAGGCGTCTGAGGAAGCACGGTTGACGCAGGAAATCATTCTGGACGGCGCCATTGGAGATGTACGGGAAGTACATGTTGTGCTGGGACCTCGTTTCTGGGATCCGCCGGTTTGGGGCGGTCGTCCGCCGGAAACTCCTCCTGTTCCCCATGGACTGGATTGGAATCTGTGGCTCGGCCCAGCGCCTGTGAGACCTTATCATCCGGCTTACCATCCCTGGCGCTGGCGCGATTGGAAGGATTTTGGGACCGGTCCGTTGGGCGACATGGGTTGCCATGTGCTCTCGACTGTGTTTAAGTCGCTTAAACTGCGCTATCCCGCCAGTGTTGAAGCAACGTGCGCCGAAATCGGCCCCGAAGTGTATCCTCGCAGTTTTAAAGTAATATACGAATTCGCCGCACGAAATGGCATGCCGCCAGTTACTCTGACCTGGCACGACAGCGGCTTTGCCCCGCCGCGCCCCAAGGATCTTGAACCGGGACGCTCCCTGCAGTCCCCCATCTATATTGGGGACAAAGGAACTTTAATGAATTACCTGTTGATTCCTGAATCAAAACGAAAGGCCTACCGCGGTGCGCCTAAGGTGTTGCCTCGTTCTCCTGGTCAATACCAGGAGTGGATTAATGCCTGCCGAGGGGGTGAACCGGCCGGTTCGGATTTTGTCAGACACAGCGGCCTGTTGACAGAAACCCCTCTTTTGGGGAATATCGCCATGCGTATGGGTGCGAAACTTCTATGGGATGGCCCTGCCTTGCGAATCACAAACCACGACAGCGCCAACCAATTTCTGTATCGAGAGTGTCGCATTTAAATCCGATGAAACAAAACGCTTTGAGGCAAGAATCAGCTTGCCAAAGGCGGCTTGGGTTTTATCGGTTTTTCTCAAGGCACGGTAAAAAAAGAGCACGGCGGCAGATGGATACCCCCTGTGCTCTGAGTTCTGGAAATTCCCCGCTCTTGACAGGCATAGGGGTCTATATATCAGGGCGTGATGCGCACGACACCCACGGAGAGCGGGGGCATCGTGAATTTGACGGTCCGACCTTCCACGATGGCGGTGGCGCCCACGACCCTGATGTTGTCGGGTTCTCCGATGGAGTTTTTCACGGTTTCCCCGCCGGGGGCGATCAACTGCAGGTTTGCGGTTCCAGGTTGCAGATTACCGTCGAAGCGGACAGCGGCTTCGATCGCGGCGCTGGTGGGATTGACCGCTTTGAGGAACACAGTCCGCATGTCGGCGGAGCGCGTCGCCACGAAATTGAGAGGACGATCCGGTCCGTCCACCGCGAGAAGGTTTGGGGCAAACGAGTCGCGCCAAAGCTTCATCACCACATAGTTACCTGCGGGGAACCATGTCTTCTGGTCAAAGTTGATCAGGGCATTATCCCACTGGTTCGTCACGCCTTGCTTGCGCATGAACAGGGCCGGACAGGACATAGTGACCCTGTCGCCCTGACGCTCAAAGGCATTAAGAATGCCGCCAGCATAGAGCCCGACACGCCAGTCGTTGCCCCAGCGGTTGTTGGTAAGGTTCCATTCGGAGACGTAGATTTTGATATTGGGATTGTCGGATTTCCGGATGATCTCATCGCGGCCTTTGAGGAATTGCTCGTATTTATAGGGATCCTCGACAAAATCGGCAGTGAAGTAAATGCCGTTGTAATAATGCGGTGAAAGGATGTCAAAGAGCGTACCCGCCTCTTTAATGATGCGCGGATCCCAGTTGCGGTTGGCCTCCTGGTTACCCTCCCCGGGGCCGGTGTCATAGCCGTAACTTCCGGCAACGGAGAGTTTGAGCTTGGGATACTTGGCACGAATGGCCGGACAGAACCGCTTGACGATATCCAGATATCTGGAATAATCCATCATAAGCCAGGGCTCGTTGTCGATCTCCAGAGTCTTGAGCCGATACGGCTCGGGGCGACCATTGGCGGCACGCATTTTGCCGTACTCAGAGGCCTCGTTACCCATGCAGTATTCCAGCCAGTTCAGAGCGTCTTCCACGCCGCGGGAGGTATTCAGTACGAGGATGGGCTCGGCCCCGATCTTTTCACAGAATTGGATGAATTCGTCGGTGCCGAACTGATAGGTGTCGCGGTCGCCCCATTGTTCGATGGGGTGAGGAAGACGTTTCTCGCGGGGGCCGATGCCGTTCTGCCAGATGTACCGGTTGGCAAAGCTCCCGCCGGGCCAGCGGATGGAGGCAGGCTGGAGATCGGCGACGGCTTTAAACAAATCGGGGCGGTAGCCCCCGGTGACCAACGCCGAGGCCGAGAACAGGGAAATTTGGTCGATGTTGACCGGACCCGAGCCGGTCAAGCCGATCGTCAATGTGGATGCGTGCACCGTATGTGGTGAAGTGAACTCGACGGTGAATTTCTTCCATTGGGCCGTGAGTCCCGTGAAGGTCTTGGTGAAGAACTGCGTGTCACCGTCATTAAATGTCACGACCGCACTGCCGTTGCCGCGAGCGTAAAGCGAGAGCGTATATGTCTGGCCTTGTTGGAGGGCAATATTCCTCTGACAGATACCAGATTGGATGGATGAAGTGCCGCCGTCCTTGGCCTCGATCCGTACCGAGACATCCGCATTAAATGGATTCTCGCGGTCCATATAGACGTCGTCGGGATTGCCGACGAACTCCCAGTTCCGGGGCGTCGCGGCCGACTCGGCGTCGCGATCCCGCGGACCGCGTCTTGCCCCGGCGGGACGCAACTCCAGCGTGCCGTTGAGAATCTGGTCCCCCCAGAGCCCGCCATGAACGGAAAAGAAAATATGTTCGAGGAATTGACCATAGATACCGGAACTGATGGTCTTGGTGATTTGATCCGTGTGAACGGTAAGGACGAGAGGATCGGTCGTGTTTCCGGATTCCAGCAAGGAAAGCATTATCTCTGCATATCGCTTGCCGAATTCTCGATAACCTGCCGAATTGAAATGCAGACGGTCACCTTTATGCATACAGCCCGACGACGAAATGACGTAGGAGTTGGCAAGGGTTTTCGGCAACTCCGCAATGATCGTATTCATACCTGCACAAACGCCTTGCTGATCGGCATGCACCGTTTCGCCCGCCAGCAAAGGTACTTCTTCAGCCTTGAGATGCAAGTCCTTGATCAGATTGTCGTAAATCCCTTTTACCTTCTTCGGCCATTCCTTGTCGTTGGGATTGGACTCTCCCTGGTGCAATAGAAATCCCTTGATCACGCCGTCCTTCTGAGCCAATTTGGCCATGTCGACGAGATACTGATAGGGATTTCCGTCGTATCCATTGATGTAACCCTTCATCCATGATGGAGCCGTCGAAACATATGACTGGAAGGTATCTTTTTCAAACAGCTCAATCTTGCAGCCGGGAATCGCAACAATAATGACACCGACTCGGATTTCTTCCGGAAGGTTGACAACCATGGTTCTGCCAAAATAGTCGGCAGGACTAAGCCCCCCTGTGCCTCGACATAACGGAGGAATGGCAGAGTACCAATTGCCTTTCTTTCTGTCCAGGTTTGGCATATCTATCGCAGCCAGGACCTGAAAGCGTTCATCCACGGTTTTATCCTGCTGTTCAATTCTTCCCGCTCCATCCATATTCGACTGCCCAAAACACAGGAAGATGTAAAAATTCGGATCCGGATCCGCAAGAGCATTCGTAAGGAACGAGAGCAATACTGCCAGTAAGAACAAAGCTGGCTTCATTTTCATAACAGTGACCTCCACTTAATTGATCGGAATGAAAAGGTTTATTCCGCCCACACCTCATCCTCCCGTAATCTCCTCGTTGGAAGGAAGAACGTCCGGAGCATCAGATTTGAGCAGACGCACGTCATAAAGCCCCCCGGCAAGCCGCTGTTTCGCGGCGAACCGGATCGTAAGGCGACCGTTGCCGGCGGCTTGAAGGATGTCGGAGGGAATCGGATAGCGTTTTTCAATGAAGTGGTTTGGGTTTTCGCCGGTCAGCTTCTGCGTGGCGATCAGCGTCCCATTCACTGAGATGTCGAATTCCCGGCCGCGATCGTCGCCGGAATATGTGACGGCCAGAATGACTTCCCTGGCGCCTCGCGGGTCCAGGGCATATTGAATCCATGTACCGTGGCGCCAGCGTCGGCCGTTGTGAATGCCCGTTTGCATGTCTTCGCCCTTGAGTTCGTGTTCCACCTCGGGCTGCTGCTCGCCCACGGCGATCGAATCGAGGGTCGCGGCCTCACGGGCTGCACGAGCACGCTCCTGGGCGGCGAGTTTTTCCTTTCTTGCCGCAATCTGTTCGGCGTTTATGAGTTCCCAGTACATCTGATAGCGTCGTTCATGCAGTCTGAAGAACGGCACAAGAGGCAAACCCTTGGGCTCGGCCGGCTCGATCACGTCTATAATACGGAAGTGCAGAGGCCCGGCGGAATGGTCGGGAACCACATACTTGACCACCTCCTCTTCGGTTGCGAGCAGGGACGGAACCTTGTCCAGCGGAATCATCGGACCCTGCGCCACGTGCGCCATACGGCCATCATCAGCGAACAAACCATCCATGTTGTCGGCGCCGTCGGGCTTTGCCAGCACGATCGGGCCATACAGGATGGTCACCCAATCGGAGCCATCGGGTAGACGTTCCACTCGTGTGTACATCGGAAGCTCCACGTCAACCGCATCGCCGTTGTTCCATTGGCGTCGAATAGCGGCGTAGGAAGACGGAGTTGACTCGACGGCAACAGGCTGCCCGTTGACCTTAACCGCAAAATCGTCCTTGCGAACCCAGGCGGGATGACGAATATTCATTGTGAAGGTTGCCGGTTTTTTAAGCTGAAAAGTAAGGCGGGTATGCTCTCCATCGGGAAACGTCGTCTCCTGTTTTAGAACCATCCCGTTACCAGGCGCCGAGAGTTCCGAGGGGATAAAGAGATTCACGTATAATCCGTCCCTGGCCTGGGCATAGATGAACTCTCCGTATCGTCCGGGATTCTCCATGCCCGTACCAACACAGCACCAGAAACACTGCTCAGGCTGGGAATACACCCGGTAGTGGTCCGGACGGATCGGGGTAAAATAGACGTACCCGGGTTTCTTCGGATGGATCGAGGCCAGGATATGGTTGTAAAGGGCACGCTCGTAATAGTCGGCATAGGAGGCCTTGGGTTCCGCCGTAAAAAGTTGCTCCGTAAGCCTGAGCATGTTGTAGGTATTACAGGTCTCCGGTCCCTCCCGGTGCCCGATCATGCGATTGAAGTCCTTGGGGTCATTGAAATGCTCACTGACGCTGTTGCCGCCAAAGGCCACGCTGCGGTTCTGCGTGACGGTTTCCCAGAAGAATCCCGCGCCGCTATGCAATGTTTCATCCTGAACCAGGGCCGCAATACGCTCCATACCAATGATCTTTGGGATCTGGGTATTGGCGTGCAGGCCGGTGAGTCGGTCCTGGCGATTTTCCAGGGGTTCTAACACAGCCCGGTGGTTGAAGCGTTTTGCCAGCTCGATATATTTCCTGTTTTCAGTCATCGCATAGATATCGGCCAGCACCTCGTTCATACCGCCGTATTCCGTGCCGAGCATGCGCTGCATCTGTGCGTCAGTCAGGCCGGATGTGACCTCTTCGCACCAGTTTCCATAGCGAACGAGCAGATCACGAGCCTTTTCGTTGCCCCCGTGAATATAGGCGTCCCGAAGTCCGGCAAACATCTTGTGCAGGTTATACCAGGGAGCCCATTTGCTCCGCATCAGTTCGACATGGCCCTCTGCTACACGGCTCCAATAGTCTCTGCTGCCCGGTATACCCCCGAGGTAACCGTTACCGTTGGCCTTCTGGATTTGAGCGAGTTCGTCGATCATATAGTCAAGGCGACGATGAAACTCACCGTCCGGATCGGCGCCTGAGGCGATCATCAGGGAAAGCGCCGAAAGGTAGTGTCCGGCGGTATGTCCGTCGAGTCCGCCGCTTTCCCAGTTGCCGTAAGGGCGCGCCTTGGATTCCATTCCTGCTTCACGACGGAACGGCGCAAGCAACCGGTCCGGATCATGGGCCAGGAGATATTGACGATTGATCCTTACCGCCTCGGAAAAAGGGCTCTCCAGCAAGCGGATGTCTTTTAGCGGGAAAAGCTTAGCTGGTTGCTCCGGCATCACTACACCCCTGGAAACAGCAGCGGAAACGGAAAGGGCCATCGCAACAATCATAATTATTTTCGAGGTATAAGCTTTCATAGGAATCATGAGATTAACCTCACTTGCTGGAACGATCCAATGTCAACAGACCGAGTCGATAGGGCAACTGGTCGTAACGTGCGTTAATCGCCGGATCGCGCCCCTGGTAAAGGAATCGCAGGTTATGGAGGTCAATG
>JAFGGE010000100.1 GCA_016930745.1 Sedimentisphaerales bacterium | reverse complement strand
GAGCACTTCCGGCCGGGCCAGCACGAGCTTGCACAGCATCAGGCGGTTCTGCTGGCCGCCGCTGAGGTCGCCGATTTTCTTGAAGACGTCCTCTCCGCTGAACTGAAAGGCCCCCAGGCGGCCGCGAAGCTGTTCCTGCGATAAATCCTCCCGAAGCAATGATACTTCTTCCAGGACGGTCCGGGTCGGATCAAGCGTAGCGCCCTGCTGGTCCAGATACCCGATTTTCAGCGTGGATCCCAGGCGGATGCTGCCGCGGGACGGCGTCATCTGACCAAGGGCCAGCTTAAGAAAGGTGCTTTTCCCCGCCCCGTTGGGTCCGGTGATCCCCAGTCTTTCTCCGCTCAGAAGGTCGAACGAAAGCCCTTCAAACAGCGTCAGACTGTCAAAGGACTTACCCAGGGCTTCGCAGCGGAGGATCAGGTCGCTTTGCCTGTCCGCCTCGTCGAACCGGAACGCAATCGTTTTTTCCGGTCCGGTAAGTTCGAGAAAGTCGGGATTTTCCTTCAGCAGTTTTTCCAGCCGGGTCGCCCGGCCCCGTGCGGTCTTTCGCATGCCTTCCTGCTGCTTGTTGCGCGCGATAAAATCCCGCGTTCGCTCGACGAACTCCACCCGTTTTACGTGTTCGCGCTGCTGCTGCAAGCGAACGGTCTGCCGCGAGGCGGCAAACGTGCTGTAGTTGCCTTTCCAGACCGTGGCCTTATGGGAGGCGATTTCTATGATTTTACAGGCGATCCGATCCAGAAGATAACGGTCATGACTGACCACCACGGCCGCCCCGTCGTAGCTGCGAAGGTATCGCTCCAGCCATTCGGCGCCGCCCAGGTCCAGATGGTTGGTCGGCTCATCGAGAAGCAGCAGATCGGTCTCTTTCATCAAGACCTGCGCCAGGCCCAGCCGGGAGAGCTGCCCCCCGCTGAGGGACTGCACCTTTTCCTGGTGGAGGTTCTCCGAAAATCCGAGCCCGGCCAGGGTGGCTTTGATCCGGGCTTCGTACGCATATCCCCCGGCGGCCTCGAATTCGTGGCAGAGCCGGTCATATTCCTGCATCTTCCGCTGCAATTGGGGACCGGAAAGTTCCGGAAACCGTGCGGCGGCCTGATGGATTCGGCTTTGAAGCGTCAGCAGGGGCTCTACTCCGGCATGCATCACTTCCATGACGGACTGGTCCGGATCAAACACAGGTTCCTGCGGCAAATACCCGATACGCAAGCCCTTTTGCCGCACGATCTGCCCGATATCCGGCGGCAACTGCCCCAGAATCAGTCGCAGCAAGGTTGTCTTGCCTGATCCATTGGGCCCGACCAGACCTGCTTTCTCGCCCGGATGCAGACCGAGGCAGAGCCCCCGGAAAACGGTTTCCGACCCAAAATAAACATCGATATCCTGTAACGTTACGATCGCCATGGACAGTATCTCTCGTTAGAACCGCGTTTATGCGCCTATTAATGAACCATTTTTTATCCCATAATTCAATGTTGTACCTGTCGAAATAACCATCTCGGCTCCCGGAAAGCGCAAAAAGGCAGTTTTCAAGGTTCACAGGCAGGTTTTTGCATTGACAGCCACACCGCAAGCCTCTACAATGCTGGGGGATGAAATAGAGGGCAGAACGAAAAGGGAATGGAAGTTTCAAGACGAAAATCCTGTTGATTCGTTGAGGATAAGATGAAAAAGGTGAATGTCGCTGCATGGGTTCGATCCTTTCTGCTTTTATGCATACTGGTTCTGATGGGTGGGTGCGGATTGAATGGAACTCCGGAGGAAACGACCGATGAAGTTGCCAGCCGCCATAAACATATCCTGTGGAACGACATGAAGCAGGTGCAGTCGGACATCGATGCCATATTCATGCTGGATAAGCCGACCAAGCTGAACGAACGTATTATTCGATAGCCAGACGAGCGTCTGAGTCCCAGGACAGGGGATTTCGGATTACGGATCCGGTGGGTTTCACTCAAAGGGACAGGAGTGTAAGCGTTGGACGCCATCTTTGATTATCTGTACTCCATGGAGCCGCGTGAATTCCTGACCGTTTGTTTTGAACTGCTTTTTATCGGCATCTTTGTCTATATCATCCTGTCCTTTCTGGAAGGCACGCGCGGCGAACGATTGTTTCGCGGCATTATTTTCATCCTCCTGGCGGGTAAAGTCATCCTCAACCTGATCGTACAACGTTTCGACATGGCCCGCGTAGCGTATCTCTATAACTGGTTTCTGTTTGGAATTCTGATCGTCGCCATCGTGGCGTTCCAGCCGGAGATTCGCCGGGCCCTGATCCGGCTGGGGCAGGCGAAGTTTTTATCCAGCTCTCCTCAGCAGCTTTCCCGCAGCGTCGAAGAGATCATTACGGCGGTCAGCGATCTGGCGGCCGCCAAGATCGGCGCCATTATCGTCGTCGAGCAGCAGGTCGGGCTGGGAGAGTTTATCGAAACCGGCGAACGTATCGACGCCAAGGTTACCGCCGAGCTGCTGCGGACCATTTTTTATCCCGGCACGCCTCTGCATGACATGGCGGTAGTGATCCAGGCCGATCGGATCGTGGCGGCGCGCGTACAGTTGCCGCTGGCCGAGAGCGGCTCCTTCCGCGGCGGGCAGCTTGGTTCGCGACATCGCGCCGCCATCGGCGTCTCTTCCAGCTCGGACGCCATCGTCATCGTCGTCAGCGAGGAAACGGGGATTATTTCCATCGCCCTAGACGGAAACCTTATTCGGAATGTATCGGAAGAGCAATTGCGAAAACGTCTGACCACGGCGGTTGTGGAGGCCGGACCTCTGGTGGATCGACGTTCGGAATCCGATTCCGGCGCAGGGATGCTGAAAAAAGCGAAGAAGGCCTGAATGAATACGCATCCAGCTATTGACAAGATCAAGAAACTGGCCGTCGTGGCATTCCTGACCCTGCTGATCTGGGCGTATGCCTATCTGGCCCTGGAGGAGACCGTCCAGCGGACCGGATCGCTGGCCCTCGAAAAACCCCCTCCGCAATTGCTGGTTTCCTTTGTCGACCGAGAAGGCCCGGTGAATCTGGATCTGGTGCTCAAAGGATCGGCGTCGCGGGTGGCCGAATTTAAAAAACGCTGGCGGCTTGCCCCCGAAGACCCCGACAAAGAGAGCCTGGATTTTTATTATGATGTCATACGGGAAAGCGCCTCCGATGTCGGCCTGCATTCGGTGGATGTCTTCGAATTTCTCCAGCAGAGCGAAAAATTGAAAGACCTCGGCCTGTCCATCAATTCCTGCAGTCCGGAAACAGTGGAAGTACGGGTACAGCAACTCATCGAAAAAGAGATGGTCGTGCAAGTGCGCAACACGCGCGGCCAGACGGTCCTTCATGAAACTGTGGATCCGGCCCTTGTGCGGATGTATGTTCTGCCGGAATATGATGGGCCGGCCATTGTCACCCTGACCGATCAGCAAATCGAGCAGGCCCGGCGGATCGCCCAAAAGGCCCGACCCTATGTGCTGCTGGGCAATCGACGTACCGAGGCCGAACAGCAGGTCAATATCGTCCTGCCATCCGTCGAACAGACCCTTAAAATCCGCCCCTTCCAGCCCAGCCGCATCGGCTACCTGATCAGCCCCACGCTGCAGGGCCGCTTCGACGTCCAACTGATCAATCCGGACGAACTGCGCAGCAGCACCAGCATCAAAGCCTCCGACACGGCGATGGACGCCTACGATAAATCCCTGTTTCACATTTATATCCTCATTCGCGACGAGGATGTCGGGGCCGATCCCCAGGATGGAGTAACCCGAGCCGTGCTTTATAATTTTCCTTCGGACTATATCCGCAGCGGAGAGATTCTGCTGAATCAGGAACCCCGACAGGCCCGGTTTCGACTGGTTCCCCTGCCGGAAGCGCGCTCATCCGACGGTTCCTAGCGTCACAGCGGCAATTGCGTCTATCGCGTCAGGGGCACAAACCGCACCGGCATTTTGGATTGTCGTATGACGCTGCCGTCGGCTTGCTTGATCGCCAGGATCAGCTCCTGAAGGCCCCACTGGTCGCCCACCGGGATCATCATCCGCCCGCCGACGGCAAGCTGTTCCACAAGAGGATCGGGGATATGGTCCGGCGCACAGGTAACGATGATGGCGTCGAAGGGCGCCGCCTCCGGCCATCCTTGATAGCCGTCTCCGATTTTTGCTTGAATTCTTTCATAATCCCGATCCCGAAACGTCCGGATCGCCTGCCTCGCCAAAGGCTCAATAATCTCCATGGTGTAGACATAGGGGGTGAATTCATACAGTACCGCCGCCTGATAGCCCGAGCCGGTGCCGATCTCCAGAACCCTGTCATGCGGCTGCAATTTCAGCAGGTCGGTCATGTACGCCACGATAAACGGCTGCGAGATCGTTTGTCCAAAACCGATCAGCAGAGGACGGTCCTGGTAAGCCGTCGGCTGTTGCGAGGGTGGAATAAACCAGTGCCGCGGTACGTTTTGCAGGGCATCCAACACCGTTGGACTGTCCATGCCATAGGTCTTTCGCATGTGCTCGACCATCGCCGCCCGCTCAGCCGTTCGCTCCGCGGAACGGGGCCGAAACCAGGTCGCCCCGTTCGGATCCATGCTTGCTGCGGATATCTCGTCGCTGTGAGGATCCCGGGATTTACCGGTCCGGACCGAATCTTTGCCCACACGGTCACACCCGGCCTGGAGTACGGCCCAAAATAAAAACGCCGCCACCCATACCCCTCTGTGCCGATGACTGTTGGATGGATTTATCATATTGTCTCGGCCTCCTATCGTGTACGACTCGTTTATAGTATCCCGATTCGCTCCTCTGGCAAGTCTTTTCTCTTTGCGGGCCCGGCTTAGTGCGGGGCAGACAAAGCAAGGGCCGGATTCAGAGGCAACAGGACGGTAAATACGGAACCCTGGCCCGGCGTGCTGGCCACCTGGATTGAGCCGCTGTGCTGGGTGACGATCTTTTTGACAATCGACAGACCCAGCCCAACCCCGCCTTTGGCTCGAGTCGTAAAAAAGGGCTCGAAAATCGAGACCGTGTCCTCGATACCCATCCCATTGTCGGCAACCGTCAGAAGCACTCGATCCGATTCGGTATCGGATCGGGTCTGAATTCGCACACAACCGGTTTTAGGAGCAACGGCCTGGATCGCGTTTAACGTCAGGTTCAGAATCACATCGTACATCTGATCCGGATCCATCTGAACGGACGGGATGGATTCGTCCAGATCCAGCAGCAGTTCCTTGGCTTCTTTACGGGCCTGAGAACGAAGGGTTTCGACGGCGGTGCGGACGATCCGGTTGAAATCGCATCGCACAAAAACCGGATTGTACTGCCGGCTGAACTGCAGCAGGTCCAGAACGAGCTTTTGCACCAGATCAAGGTTGCGACACAGAATCGACCACGATCGTTGGGCGACGATCATATCCTGTTTTTTAAGCGCCAAATCCAGCACTTCGCGTCCCCCCTTAATCGCCTGCAGGATGTTCTTGATCCCGTGCGACAAATCCAGGGCCCTTCGTCCGGCATCGGAAAGGCATACCGAAGACATGCTCAAACCGGGAGACTCCTCTTTCTTGGCGAGCAGCGTTTCAAAGTCCAGATCTACAATGGTGTCCTCCGGAGATCCGACGGGAACACCCTCCGGGATGGATTGGGCGTCCTGCTCGCCCGGAATAGATCCCTGGTCCGACTCGAAGGTCAACACGGTCAAGCCAAATTGAATCTGGTCGTTATGACGAAGCTGGATCGGACGCTCGAGACACCGGCCGTTGACGAGGGTGCCGTTGGAAGACCGCAAATCCTGAAGAAGCCATTGTCCGTCCCGGAAGAGAAACTCGGCGTGCAGTCGCGACACGGACGGATCATTCAGAAGGATATCCGCGTTTTCCCTTCCCACGGTGACCAGACGTCGGGCATTGGACAGCTCGAAACGGCTGTCCCTGCAGGAACCGGCAATCCCCTTCAAACAGGCCATGCAATACTTTCCTCTGTTCTTCGTTCGCCTGGGATATGATTTTACTTGCCGATGCAGAATTTGGCAAAGATTCGTTCCAGAATTGCTTCGTCGATGGTTTCGCTTTCCACCTGGCGTAACGACTCGCAGGCGCTGCGAAGCAACAGGGCCGCGATTTCGATGTTCCCGGCCCGGATCTGGCCGGCGGCGTCCCGCATAGGAGCGGCGGCCTGTTCGACATGGCGGCGGTGCCGGCAATTTATAGTGAAACGATCCTGTTGTTGTTCGCCGCCTGGCATATTCCTTATAACCTGATCGGCGATAACCTGCCGCAGGGACGGCAAACCCATTCCGGCGACAGCGCTGGTTGCCAGAAAGGGCAAACCAAATGTCTGTTCCAGCATAGCCAGACGGCCGGCCCTTTGGGAGTCGCCAAGCATGTCGCATTTCGTAGCCACAAACAATACCTGCTTCGAAGAAACGTCCTGCAAGATGTTCCGATCGGCCGTCAAATCCGCTTTGCCGGCATCCACGCAAAACAACGCCAGACTGGCGGCACGCAAGGCCTCCAAAGAGGCCTGCCTCATCAAGGAGCCAAGCAGGTCCCCTGGGATTTCGCCCTGTGTCAGTCCGGCGCAGTCGAACAGGGCGCATCGTCCGCCGGGCAGCTCGCAAATCCCCGTCAGAACATCGCGTGTGGTAGATTCCCGATCCGAGACGATGCTTCTGGAAACGCCGAGGAGGGCGTTGAGCAGGCTGCTTTTACCCGCGTTGGGCAGGCCGCAAAGACCCACTGAAGGAAGGTCGATCAACGCCTCGTAATGAATACTGCCTTCCAGCAATTCCTCCAGACGTTCTACGATGCCTTGCACCCGCCGGACAGCATCCTCGGTCGTTATGAATTCGATCTCTTCGGAGGGAAAATCCATCCCCGCTTCGAGCAGGCTGAGCAGGTCAAGGATATCATTGCGTATCTGCTGCACGGTCGCGCCAAGACGTCCGGCCAGAAGCTTCTGCGCCGCGTCCACCTGGCAGAGATTGCTGCCGGACACGATCTCGGCGACAGCCTCGGCCTGGGAAAGATCGATCTTGCCGTTAAGATAGGCCCGCAGGGTAAACTCGCCGGGACGGGCCGGACGAACATGGGCGGAGAACCTGTCCAGAAGCCGTTCGATCACACACGCCGGCGCCGTGACATGCAATTCGGCCAGATCCTCGCCGGTATAGGAACACGGACCGGGAAACGAATAGACCTGAGCCTCGACGCAAAGCCCCTCCTCCAAAACCAGCGCCCCCCGGGCAACGCCGCGACGGCGACACGCAGAAGGATCGGTCCGCATCGCGCGGACTACCTCAAACGCATCCGGCCCAGAGATCCGAAGGATGGCCTCGGCGACGGTTCCTTCCGGCGCAACCGCACTGCTGATGGCGACAATCGTATCCTGCATGGACGCTGCGGAAACCATTGCCGGCAATATGCCTTATCGATACAACTTAATAATCGGTTTGGCCCTTTTCTTTTTGGCCTTTCCGCCGGTTTTACTGGTCGCCGAAACAACCTCCTGCGAACCATCGTCTCGGTCCTGGTTTTCCCGATCCCGGATGTGCTTGCGTATGACCACCTGCTCGACCACCCCGGCAGCCATGCTGGACATGATGTACAGATTCACGCCGGACGGGCCCTT
>JAFGGE010000006.1 GCA_016930745.1 Sedimentisphaerales bacterium | reverse complement strand
GGGCTCGTACCACATTGGGTACGCGACCACCGGCCAGATAGTGGCTCTCTAACTGTTCCGTCGACAACTCCATTCCGGCCTTGACGGCTGTAATGCGACTGACCACGATTGTACGGGCATTGACCTTTCGCAGCGACATTCCGATCAGTTCCATAAACGAAACCGGGGCCCCGCTGAGCCGGGCCTGCAGCCACAGGCTGCCATACGCCAGGACCATGAGGATAAAAACCACGACAATAATACCGGCGACAATAAACAGGCCGATCTTTACCGGCTGCGGTAGAGTAAATCCGAGCATTAACAGGTCGAACATCGCTCCATCCTTTCCAAAAGTATATTCGATTTATTTCTGTTTTTAGTCTTCTGTTTTGATCAGGCGAACCGTTATCTGCGGGCCTTCGACATGGATCACCTTGACTATGCTTCCCTTTTCTATAAAGCCCGATTCGGACACACACTCGTGACGGTTTCCATCAAAATCGCAGGTCCCTACAGGACGCAGTGGCGTAATCGCAATCCCTTCCTTGCTGAGCATCTGGCTGCGCTGCTGGTTATCCGGAATCCCATCCCCCGCATCCCGGTCCGGCTTGCCCAGAATTAAAGCCTTGCCGAAGGAGGTGTGGGGGAACATTTTATACACGATAAACCAGAAAATCGGGATCAAAACCGCCGCGATGCCGACTCCCAGCCAGCCGGCAACGGCGCCAAACTGGAAAAAAAGGGCAATTCCCGCACCCAGACAAGCCAGGGCACAGATCGTCAGCAGGCCAAAACTGGGGATAAAGATTTCCAGCACGAGAAGCACCGCACAGGCAGCAAAGAGAAACACGGCAAACGCCATCCAGAAATAGTCCATATCGGTTTCTCCTGTCAGGTTAGCTCTCGCACGACGACCCGGTTTCCGCGTATTTCCAAAATCCGGACGCTCTTTCCGGCCTCGATAAATTCTCCCTGGGAGACGACATCTACGACCCGTCCGTCAAAATCGGCCTCCCCCGCCGGACGCAATCGTGTAATCGCCCTGCCAGTATCCCCCACGTTCAACGGTGCAATCCGGCTATCCGGAGAACTGGTCATGCTGACCGCCATGGTCTCTCCCTTGAGAGACTCGGTCAAGGTCAATCCGGCAAACAGGCGGGATTGCGGCATGTATCGTATCAGAAGAAAGGCCAGGATCAGGAACCCTACGAATCCCCCGGTAAATCCGGTCAATCCGTCAACCAGCAAGTCCCACGCGGCGGGATTTTGCGGCCAGGGCACCTCATCCGGGGCGTTACGAATCAGCATGCCGAACAGCCCGACCATGATACAGATGATTCCCAGCGCGCCCGTCACCCCAAATCCGGGGATCAGGAATATCTCGATCATCAACAGGACCAATCCCAGCAGAAATACGGCGATTTCCACCCAATTGGCCAGTCCGATCAGGTATTTACTGCTTACCAGTAAAATCAGGGCCGCCGCTCCGATCGCCCCCGGCAAGCCCAGGCCCGGAGTGCGAATTTCGACATAGAAACCCAGCAGAGCAATCATCACCAGCACGCTCACCACCACCGGCGAGCCGAGCCAGCGAACCATCTCCTCAGACCAGTTGGTCTGCAGAACGGTCCTTTGCGGGGAAAAGGTTACCCCATCCCGATTGGCAAGATAGGCCAGGGCCCCTTCATAATCGTTGACCACTTCGCGGGCGATTCCATACTCTTTGGCTTTGGAAGCGGTCAGGGTCAGGATCTGGCTGTTTTTGACGATCAGTTCCTGGTTCTCAAGATCATATTTTGTCGCATCGGTCGGCAGATAGTCCTTTTCAAAAAACTCCCACAGGCCGGTCTCGGCGTTTTTTACCCGCCAGACTTCCAGGGTCTGGGTTACCATCGCCAGCAGCAACGGCTCCGGATAGCCATTGGCCTCGGCAGCCGTGCTGAAAATGGCCCGGATGAAGCTCTCGGCCTTCTCCCGCTCTACCCCCTCCAGTTGTTCGCCCATCAGGATCGGCGCGCAGTCGCCAATCTTGGTGTTCTCCTTCATCACGATGTCCTGACAGGATACGCTGATCATGGCACCGGCGCTGATGGCCTCGGTTGTAACGTACGCTATCGTGCGGGCCTTCTTGGCGGCCTCAAGAATAAAATACTTGGAAATGTCGTCGGCCGATTTGACCAGGCCGCCATAGGTCTGAATCTCATAGACCAGATAACTTGCCCCTTGGGCCAGGGCCTCGTCGGTGCGGCGCCGGATGGACTGATACAATCCATCGTCGATCATCCCGGTGCAGGGGATCAAAACAGCCAGTTTTCCCCCGGCAGTCGGTTTTACAGATTCGGGATGGGCGGCAGGCTCGGCCCAGCCGGGATGCAGACCGGCACAGAACACCGCCCCGCAGGCCAGAACGGCAAGGAGACCTCCAACACGTTGGAACCGTTGTGCTTCCATGCATCCAATTCTAGCCGCCCGAAACCGGTCGGGCAAGCACATTCTCAAGGGGTATTATCCTTTGGCCAGTTTCTGCAGAACCTCAATGCCTGCCGCGATCTTTTCGTCGGTCGTCGTATAGCTGATCCGAAAATGAGTATCTTGTTCGCTGAACACGTTGCCGGGGATCACCAGGACATTGTTTTCAATGGCCTTTTTCACAAATTCGGTGGCATTAGCCGCCCAGTCCGGGGCCTTGACAAACAGATAGAATGCCCCGCCCGGTTTGGCGGCGATCTCGTAATGATCTTTGAGTCCTTCGTAGATCATGTCTCGTTTTTTATGATATGGTTCAATATATTCCTGGACATCCAAATCCATTGCCGTCACTGCCGCCATCTGGAACGGCGCCGGCGCGCAGACAAAGGTATACTGCTGGATTTTGGTCATTTCCTCGATGATCTGCCTGACCGGATCGCTGCCGGCGGCGGCATACCCCATCCGCCAGCCCGTCATGGCGTAGCTCTTGCTGAAGCCCTTGATCAAAAGCGTGTGTTCGTAATAATCGGCAATGCTCGTACAGGGTCCGTCGTAACAGAACAGGTCGTAAATTTCGTCGCTCATCACGACAATCTCTTTCTCGGCGGCCAGAGCGGCCATATCCTGCACGGCCTGCCTGGAGTAGACGGCGCCGGTGGGATTGGCGGGCGAATTCAAAACGATCAGCTTGGTCTTATCCGTGATCGCGGCGGCGATTTTTTCCACCGGGAGCTCGAAATCCGGATAGGTATCGACATATACACATTTGCCCCCCAGCATCCGCACAACGTGCTTATAGATGACAAAGTACGGATCGGGGATGATCACCTCATCCCCCGGATCGATCATCGCCATAAAGGTCAGGAGCAGCGCCCCGCTGACGCCGCTGGTCACAAGGACGCCGGGATTTTGCCAGGGAGTTTCGGTTTTGACCCGGTCGGTAATTTTATCCAGGAGAATTTTGTCGCCGGCGGTTTGGGAATAGCGATTGATCCCGCGGTGAATGGCGTCGATGGCGGCATCCTTGATCGGTTCGGGGACATCAAAGTCCGGCAGTCCGATCGAGAAATTGATCGGATCCTTCAGGGTGGCCGCCAGGGCAAAGACCTTCCGGATTCCGCTGGCGTCGATCAAGGAGGTTCTTTCCGCGACAATTTTACGACGCATGGTTTTACTCTCCCAAAACTCTTGGATCTCGTTTTTATAATGTATGTCGCCCTGCGCAAACAAGAGGCCGCCCAAAGCGCCGACGCTCCCCGGGCGGCATCCTGTGCGTTTGTTTGTTCTTTATGTCGCGGGAGTGACGGCGGGCTGCTCGCCCCCTTCTTCCTTCTTTTCGGCTTCTTTCTTGCCGGCATGCGTTTTGCGATGCGCCACTTTGGGCAGTCCCAGCACCGGATCGCCTTCCTGCCAGCGTTCTTCTTCCTGCAACACTTCGACCCGCTCGGCTCGGCTCAATACATTCCGATGCCGGCTCAAAGCCCCTTTTACTTTTAACGAACGATCCACAGACATTGCATGCTTCCTTTATTCATTCCCACCATACTTTTCTGCCATAGGCATCCTGAAACGGCCGAGAGCCGAACCGCTCATAGCCCGACGGAGCTTTGTAACCGGCCCCGATTTCTTTGACTTTCTGCAGGGCCGCGTATCCGTTGCTGTCCCGCCGATTGGGATTGTCGTACCTCTGACGCGTCACGAGCAGATAATTGTCGCCGAGCGAACGAACTTCCGTAGCGATCCCCTGCTCGGCAAAATGCGTCTGCACCGGCACCAGATCCGGCTCTCGCCCATACGAGGCAATCACAATCACGTTTTGTCCCGTGGAGGACACAAAGGCTTCATTTCCCTGCTGCAAGTCCTCATTCGGTTCGGTCGATCTTCGGTTTTCGTACGGACCGGTCCTTAGATCCTGTTCGCCGCCCCGGTCGGTATTCCCGACGATGCCGGAACGACCCTGTTCCGGACCGCGACGGCCGGCAAGCTGGCCCAGCTTGATTCCGGCCAGGACGATTACAATCAGCCCCAGGGCAATCAACACGGCCGTTACATACGAAAGACCGATCTTCGTCCTGATCCCCTGCACGCCGGCCGCAGAAGGGTTCGGTTTCCTGCGCAATAATGTTTTTTTCGCGGCAATCCGGCCTTCCTTGCGTTTCCGCAAAAAACCGCTCCGCAGACGGACGATCTTCTGGCGCTGCGATTCTTTGCCGGCCTGCTTCTTGCGGCTCTGGCTGATCGCTTCGTAAAGGGCCATTCGTCCCGTGTTTCGTGCCATAGACGCCTCATCCTGAAATAGCCTAAGCCACGATTCTAACCGGAGTTAGCGACGCAGATAGAGAGTCTTCGGACTCCCCACCCGTAAAACGAGTATGAATTTGTATCCTATTTCCCTCTCGATTGCAATACAAAGTCGCTAAAAAAGGCGATTCTTTTATCCAAATTCTTGAAAAAAACCTTCTCTGTCCCGATATATTCTGCTTGACAAGGACCTGCGAGTTTACTATTTAGGCATGTTTACAAAATTTTCCTTTACGCGAGGGGATTGTTTTGCTACAAGCAAGACCCAGACGCACCGGAATTGTGGTGTTCGCGTATCGGAAATTAGTGGGCAACGCGGAATCGTTGTGTGGTGATTCCGGGCGAAAACAAAGCCGTTATCAAGCAGTTGGACTGAGGAAGACCTATGCTGCCGGTAAAAAAGATCAGTCGATCTCGAACTCGTAGTCGTCGCAGCCATCAACGGCTGGGGGCGACCAATTATTCGTTCTGCAAGCAGTGCGGCAACAGCAAACTGCCCCACGCGGCATGCGATAGTTGCGGTTATGTCAACTCCAAAATCACCCTCAAACTCGGCCAGGAGGCTGCCGACTAACCCTGCGGATTGCAATCGATGCCATGGGCGGCGATCACGCACCGGAGGAGATCGTCAAGGGCGCGCTGGAAGCAAGGGAATTGCTCGACGCGGGGGACCAGCTTCAACTGATTGGGGTGCAGGAGATTGTCGAACAGCAACTGAGCACCCTCGGCGCCCGGGACGGCGCCGTAACCATCGTTCCTGCCGAAGAGATTATCGGGATGGACGATCCGCCGGTGGAATCGCTTCGCCGAAAGCGGAAAAGCTCGATCGCGATTATGGCGCGTATGGCCGCTCACGAAGAGACCGATGCGGTCATCTCGGCCGGCAATACGGGCGCCTGTGTCGCCGCCTGCCAATTGCGGATGCGCAACCTGCCGAATGTCAATCGGCCCGGCATCGCCGTGGTGCTGCCGACCCTGGGCGGACCGGTTACCGTTTGCGACGTCGGGGCCAATGTCTCCTGCAAGCCCATCAACCTGTACCAATACGCCGTGATGTCCAGTGTGTATTCCACCCGCATTCTGGGAATCGAAAATCCGAGAATCGCCATCATGAGCATCGGCGAAGAGGAATCCAAAGGCAACGACCTGGTCAAACGCACGCGGGAACTGCTGCGGAGCGATCCCAGCCTGAATTTCATCGGCAACCTGGAGGGACGGGACATCTTTGACGGATCCTGCGATGTGGTCATTTGCGAAGGTTTCGTCGGAAATGTGATTTTAAAACTGACCGAAGGCCTGGTGGAAATGCTTTTTCAGGCCATCAAACACGAACTGGTCACCGGCGATCTGCGCCTGGCGATGGAATTCAAGCCCATCATGAAGGAAATCTATAAAAAATACGACTATCACGAATACGGCGGCGCGTTATTACTGGGCATTGACGGAACCTCCGTGATCTGTCATGGCTCCAGCAAAAGCCGGACGATAAAAAACGCGATATTGGCGGCTAAAAAGTTTTACACTCTCAAGATCAACGAACGGATCATGCAGCGTCTGTCGAGTTCTCTGGTGAAGGCAAATGGACAATAGCGCGGATACCTGCCCTGCCGACGGATACCATCCGATCATCAAGGGCACCGGTTCTCATGTACCGGCCAAAATCCTGACCAATGAGGATTTGACCCGTATCGTGGACACCTCCGATGAATGGATCACAACCCGGACCGGAATCAAAACCCGGCATGTCGTTTCCGAAGGGGAGAGCACGGCGATGCTGGCCACCGAAGCCGCCCGCAAGGCCCTGGACAGCGCCGCAGTAGCTCCCACGGAAGTGGATTTAATCATGGTCGGCACGGTCACGCCGGAAATGGTGTTTCCTTCGACGGCCTGTTTCGTGCAGGAATCTCTGGGCGCCGTCAACGCATGGGCCTTCGATCTGGCCGCCGCCTGCAGTGGATTTATCTACGGTTTGTGCATCGCCCAGCAGTTCATCAAGAACGGCCGGTATAAGAATATCCTCGTCATCGGCGCCGAGACCCTGACCAAGATCACCAATTATCAGGACCGTCAAAGTTGTATTCTTTTCGGGGACGGGGCCGGCGCCGTTCTGGTGCAGCGGTCCACAGGACCTTCGCGGGGAATTATGTACGGCACCTGCGCCGCCGACGGCGGCGGATGGACCAGCCTGAATTGTATGGCATACGGATCGCGGTACCCCGTTACCAGGCCTCTGGACGACCCGAACATGGTTCTGATGAATATCAACGGGCGCGAAGTGTATCATCTGGCGGTTCGACGGATTGTCGAAATGGTGGAAGACTGCATGGAAAACTGCCATCTGAGCATCGAGGATATATCCCTGTTTATCCCCCACCAGATGAACGCAAGAATTATCGAGTCGGTCGGCAAACGGCTGAAATTCAGCAACGACCGGATTTTCATCAATATCGACAAATATGGAAACACCTCAGCCGCTTCCATTCCCATCGCCCTGGACGAATGCGTTCGTCAGGGCCGCATCAGCGCCGGCCATATCGTTCTGCTGGTGGCATTCGGGGGCGGATTGACCTGGGGCGCAAACGTGATTGAATTCTAGCCGGCGGCAAACAGGACAAATCGGTATGAAAACAGCATTTCTATTTCCCGGACAGGGTGCACAAAGCTCAGGCATGGGCGCCGACATCGCGCAGGCCTGCCCGGCCGCGATGGCCGTATACGACCGCGCCAACGAGATTGTCGGATACGACCTGAAGGAACTTTGTTTTCACGGCTCCGAAGAGAAACTGGCTGAAACCGAGATTTCCCAGCCGGCTATTTTTGTCACCTCGGCCGCCCTTCTGGAAGCCCTGCGGTCGGATCCGAAGACGGCATTGATCGCACCGAATGTTACGGCGGGCCTGAGCCTGGGCGAATACACCGCTCTGTACGCGGCCGGTATTTTGGAATTTGAAGATGCGCTGCGTCTCGTGCAGCAGCGAGGCCGGGCCATGCAGGCGGCCGCGGAGGATTCCGACGGCGCCATGGTATCGGTGCTGGGACTGGACGAAGCCCAAATCGCCGAACTATGCAAAGAGGCGGCCCTGGATCAAGTATTACAACCGGCGAATTTCAACTGTCCCGGACAGATCGTCATCAGCGGACAAACCGAAGCCTGCCGTCGGGCAGCCGAATTGGCCGGGCCTTTCGGGGCCGTCAAGGCCATTGTTCTCAAAGTGGCCGGGGCCTTTCATACGCCGATGATGCAACCGGCGGCGGATACCTTGAGGCAAGTCCTGAACGAGACGCCCGTTAGGGAGCCGGACAGGATTCAGGTTATCGCCAACATAGACGCCGGCTATTACACCGGGGCCGATCAGGTTCGAAAGGGACTCGTTCGTCAGCTCATCGAGCCGATTCTCTGGCAGAAATGCATGGAGCGGCTGCTGGCCGACGGGGTGGAGCTGTTTTATGAGATCGGACCCGGTCGAGTGCTGACGGGCCTGATGAAACGAATCCACCGCAAAGCTGCTGTCATTAATGTCAGCAGCCGGGAGACATGGCAGGCCCTGTCGGCGAAGAATGAGGAAAAGGACAACTGAGAACGTAAGAGTGGAGGCTGGAAACATGGCGGAAAAAAGACTGGCTATCGTCACCGGCGGCGCCAGGGGTATCGGACGAGCTATCGTGCTGGAGATGTGCAAGCAGGATCGCATCGTCGCGGCTCTGGACCTGAACGCCGAACAACTGGCCGAATTGGAAAAGGGTTGTTCCGAAGCCGGTTTTTCCGTGCTCACAAAATGCCTGAACATCACCGATACGGAAACACTGACCGCCACGATCAACGAACTGGCCGAAGCGTACGGCGGCGTGGGAATCCTGGTCAATAATGCCGGTATTACGCGGGATAAACTGATGATGCAGATGGATGAGCCGGATTATGATATCCTGATGAACGTCAATCTGCGGGCGGCGTTTATGGCCGCAAAAACCGCCCTGCGCTCCATGGTCCGCAACAAGTTCGGGCGGATCGTCAGTATCAGTTCCGTCGCCGGCGTCATAGGGCAGGCCGGTTCGGCCAATTACGCCGCCAGTAAAGCCGGCCTGATCGGGATGACCAAATCCATCGTGCGAGAAGTGGGAAAAAAGAATGTCACCGCCAATTGCATCGCTCCCGGTTTCATCCAGACGGAAATGACCGAGGTCCTGCCGGAAGCCGTCAAGCAGGCGGCCCTGAACGTCATTCCCGCACGCCGAATGGGACAACCCGCGGAGGTAGCGCGGGCCGTGGCCTTTTTGGCCTCCGACGATTCCGGATACATTACCGGGCAGGTCCTTTGTGTCGACGGCGGGATGGCCATGTGAGAAATTTGCAAAAAAAAGTGTTTGAAATGGCCTGCCGGCGTCGTTATAGTACCGCCAAATTGTTCCGGCAGGGATGGTATGTCCGGACTGTGAAGAATATAACGTCTGAATTTTACATGTGTTAAGAAATAGTGGAGGCTTCCAAAGTGGCTGATATTGATGTGGGTATGATCGAAGCCAAGGTGATTGAGATCGTCAGTGAACAGATGGGTGTCGATAAATCCGAGATCACCCGTGAAACGTCTTTTATCAACGACCTGAACGCCGATTCGCTCGACACCGTGGAACTGGTAATGGAATTCGAAGACGAATTTGATATGAGCATTCCCGATGAGGAAGCCGAAAAAATCCAGACGGTCGGCGCCGCGATTGACTATATTGTCAACATCGTCAAGGAACAGCAGGGCCAGGAGTAACAGCGGTTTTCATGGGTAAACGACGAGTCGTCATTACCGGCCTGGGCTGCATCACTGCACCGGCAGATTCCGCGGACGGATTGTATCGTGCGCTGTGCCAGGGCGCCAATGGTGTTTCCATCATCGAATCGTTCGATACCTCCGATTATCCCGTCAAGTTCGGGGGGGAGATCAAGAATTTCGATGTGGATCAATATCTCGGAACGCGCGAAGGCAAGCGGATGGACCGCTTCACTCAATTGGCCCTGGCCTCGGCGATCCAGGCGGTTCAGGACAGCGGACTGAATTTTGATCGGGAGCAAAAAAACCGCGTCAGCGTCATCATCGGCACCGGCATCGGCGGAATCAAGGAAATCGAAGAACAGCATGTGCGGCTTCTTCAGAAGGGGCCTCGGAAGGTGTCTCCTTTCTGCGTGCCTAAACTGATGGGCAACGCCGCCAGCGGAAGTGTTTCCATCCATTACGGCCTGACCGGTCCCAACATGTGCGTGATTACCGCCTGTGCTTCGGCCAGTAACGCCATCGGGGAAGCCTATTATAACATCCTCAGCGGACGCAGCGATATTTCCATTACCGGCGGTTCAGAGGCGGCCCTGACACCGATCGGCCTGGCGTCCTTTTGCGCCCTGAAATCCCTGAGCACCCGCAACGACCACCCGGAGCTTGCATCCCGTCCGTTCGATGTGGATCGAGACGGTTTTGTCCTGTCGGAAGGGGCGGGGATTGTCATCCTGGAAGAATATGAACACGCCAAAGCCCGCAGCGCCACGATCTATTGCGAGTTGATGGGCTATGGAGCCACCGGAGACGGGTACCATATTACCGCTCCGCTTCCCGACGGCCAGGGCGCCGCCGAAGCCATGCGGATCGCTTTGGCCTGCGCCCAGGTGGATCCGGAAGAAGTCGATTACATCAATGCCCACGGAACCAGCACCGAACTAAACGACATCGCCGAGACCAACGCCATGAAAGCCGTGTTCGGCGATCATACCTACAAACTGGCCGTCAGCTCGACCAAAAGCAGTCTGGGCCATTTGCTCGGGGCCAGCGGCGCCGTGGAATTGATTATCACGGCCAAAACCATCCAGAACTCCGTCATCCCGCCGACCATCAACCTGGATACGGTGGATCCAAAGTGCGATCCAAAGATCAATTATGTGCCTCGAACCGCGCAGGAAAGGAATGTCGACGTGGCGATCAGCAACTCGCTCGGTTTCGGAGGACACAACTCGGTTCTGGTGGCAGGCAAGGTGTAAAACCCGACCGGAAACGAAAACGGATTTTCGAATATGCCGCCTCGGCAAAGGCCGGGTTTTTTTCTGTGCACGTATGAGAGGAGGCTTTGAAACCGAGCGTGAAACCGCATCGCAAAACACTTCGTAAAGAGTCCGGAGTACAGAGACTTTCATGGAACTAATCCCGGCAAGTGTGCTTCTTGCGGTTGGCTTTCTGATCCTTCTCAAGGGGGCGGATTTTCTGGTGGAAGGTTCGGTCGGACTGGCTACGCGTTTCGGCATCAGCCAGTTAGTTATTGGTTTGACCATTGTGGCGATGGGCACCAGCGCTCCGGAGGTGGCGGCCAGCATTACCGCGACCCTGACTGGGTCGGGCAATCTGGCGGTGGGAAATGTCTATGGCTCCAATATCGCCAATCTCGCCCTGATCGGCGGGATTTGCGCCCTTCTTCGTCCTATCCGGGTCAGTCCCGGCGTACTGCGCCGGGAAATACCTGTGATGCTTCTGACGGCCCTTCTGCTGCTTCCCCTGCTTTATGATGGAAAGTTAAGCCGTCCGAACAGCCTGCTCCTTTTGGCCCTCTTCTTCGGACTTCTTGCATTCACGGTTCGATCCGGCTTGCGCCAGGCTCAAACGCATCGGACCGGCCTTTTGGCTATGGCCGAACTGGTTCCTGATGTTCCTCAGAAACCGCCCACCTCCTTTCTAAAAACCTTGCTTTTTATCCTGCTTGGCCTCGTCGGTCTGGCGTTTGGAGCCTATCTTACCGTCGAATCGGCCAAGACAATCGGAAAAGCGATCGGCATCAGCGAAGCGGTGCTCGGGATTACCGTCGTGGCGGTAGGGACTTCCCTTCCGGAACTGATTACCTGCCTGGTGGCCGCCTTCAAAGGGCATGACGATATCTCCGTAGGCAATCTGGTAGGGTCCAATATCTTCAATACGCTTCTGGTGATCGGGGCCTCCGGAATGACGCGTCCGTTTGAGATTCACCCGCGGTTTATCGGTGTCGATTTCTGGATCATGATCGCCGTATCGGCCATTTTTTTTCTCTTGGCGCTGCCTGGGAAAAAAATCGGTCGCTTGTCCGGTTTTATTCTGACAACGGGCTATTTTCTCTATATGGCCTATCTGTTTGTATACACGCGAAATCAATGACTCTAGAACAGCATCGCCCCGGAAAAGACGTCCTGAAATTCAGCTTGATGGGCGATTTCCACATAGATTATCGATTCGGCAAGCGATGCTGAATGTCGACGGCATTGCCGATTCAGCAAAGCCGTTTGAGCCCCGGACAGGGCGGCGTTTCCGATAAAATGAATGCGATCCGGCGATATAGGCGGAAGTAAACCGATCCGCAGGGCGCTTTCCCGTCGGATATAACTGCCAAAAGCCCCCGCCAATAAGATCTGGCCCAAATCCTCGGCTTTACAGCCCGCCCGGGCAAGCAACAGTTCAATTCCCGCTCGTATCGCGCCTTTGGCAAGTTGCGTTTCCCGAATATCACGCTGCGTCAAAACCACTTTTTCTTTCGGATCGCCCTCCCTCCCGGCAAAGACAAAAGCAGGCTGGCCTTCCCATTGCATGCACCGTGCACGAATGGCCTCAGGCAAAACCGCAGTATCAGTCCCCAATAGACGGCCAGTCCCATCCACAACACCTACTTCCAGAAGAACGGCTACCGCATCAATCAAACCGCTGCCGCATATCGAATGCGCTTTTATTCCCCCGATTACATCTACGTCCAGATCGCCATTGGCTATTACAACCGACTGGATCGCCCCCTCCATGGCCCGGCTTCCATGAAGAATTCTCGCCCCTTCCAGGGCGGGTCCGGCGGCACAACTGGCCGCATAGATGCCTTTGTCCGTCGTGAGCAGCAATTCGCCGTTGGTGCCGATATCCACAACCAGCGTAGTGGTCCTGACCTCGTCGAGATTTAACGCCAGGGCTACGGCCGTGGTATCGGCGCCGACAAAACCGGCTATATTGGCAAGCATATGAAGCCGCCCCTTGGGATGGATGGACGATAATCCGATTTCTCCGGCCTGACGTTGCTGCGGAGCAAGGGAACAGGCCATATAGGGCGCCTGCCCCAGAGATTGAACGGACAGGCCGGTCAGGAGATGCCCCATGGTTGTATTGCCTACAGAGACAACTTCATAGATATTCTCCGGTTTAATGGCGGCCTTTCTGCACCCTTGCCCGATGAGTCGATTCAAACAATCTATGATACATTGTTGAAGCTGTTCTGCGCCGGTATCGGTTTGAGCATGGTGAATCCGGCTGATGACATCATCCCCGAATTGGATCTGCGGATTGGTTTCACAAGCTGTCGCAAGCACTTTCCCATTGGTTAAATCCAGAAGCCGTACTACGACCGTCGTGGTTCCCACATCCGCTACCACCCCGTACAATCGATCTGTAGTGTCGTGTTTTTCCATTCCGACCAGTTCCCAACGCTCCAAACCGTCGGAATCCAAATCGGCCAGACAAACTGCGGTGATCCCATTGACAAGATCGTCCCCAGGAGTGATTTCGGATCTCACCTTCCCGAACCTATCCGTGGGGATTCCCGCTTCCCGAAGGGAGGCCATAATTGCCTGTGGGGATTCTCCGGACGGTTTTAGAAAGACCTTACGAACCGCAGGGAGAATTACGGTATCGTGGTGGATTCCCTGGTCAAGAATCTGATGTCGGTAAAAACGGCTTTCCTGCGTCACGGTAACCATAAGGTCTTGATCGACAAGGGTTTGACAGGCCAGGACCCGTCTTTTTTCCCGGCCCAGCAGCACGATGCATTTCCCGCAGGTTCCCGCCCCGCCGCAAACGGCGTTTAAAATAACGCCCGCCTTGGCCGCCGCTTCCAGAAGCGTGGCTCCGGCATGAATCGATATGGTCTGTTCGTCCGGAAGAAACCGGACCGTGTAATGCTGCATGTCTCGATTCGCATATGAAACCAAAGTATAAAAAATACAAAATCAAGGCAGTTATACCCTACCTTGATTCCTATCATTGCGGACACTAAGATCGGCGATCAGCCCTCGAAAAACAAGGAAAAAATCCTTTGGGGGCTATTGTGACCGATTAGCTGATCTTATTCCGTACTTTCCAGCGCGCACGTCGTTTTTTGCTTCCAATTTTTCTTCTGCGTCGGGATTTAGCCATTCCGGTCTCCTGGATATTCTCACTTCATTCGATAAGATACTTCTAAACCTGTATCATATATGGTATTATGCTGTGATGCAAGAATCGTTTATCGGGTTTTTTACAGGTTTGGGGTGTTCGGATGATACAATGTGCACAATGTGATCTGTATGAGGTCGATCAACAGGGTCGGCGTATCTTCCACTGCGACCCCTTTACAAATATCAAAGAGCCGGAGTGCCTGGTCAAATGGCAATTGCTGCGTCTGGACATGCTGGTGGCCTCGTTCAACGGCATGTCGGCCTGGCAGGCTAAAATGGCCCCTCTGCAAGACAAAATCATGAAATATGTCAAGCGGGAACTGGACGATATCGACGAAGCGGAACGATGGAAGGTGGACGAGGACGAAGGAACGGAAGGTTTCCTCTAAACCGGAGGATTCTAAAAAAAAAAACGGGGATTTTGAAATGTCCCGTCCACCTTTTCTGCAATACCAAGCTTCATAATCACGTCTGAAAGAATGGCAACCAGGTGAATATGGATCAGGGGCAGCGACTCGAAGAAATCGTCGCCGACTGCCAAAAGGGCAGCGAGCGAGCCTTTGAACGCCTGGTGGATCTGTACGCAAGTCGTTGCTATAACTACTTTTACAGACTTTGTGGTAACACGACGATCAGCCACGATTTGCTCAGCGATTTATTTATGAAGCTCTATGAAAAAATCGGCTCGTATCAGGGCGGCTCGTTTGAAAAATGGCTTTTTACCATCGCGTCCAATCTTTTTCATGACCATTTGCGGCGGCAATACCGCCAGAAGCGGCTTTTGGAGGTGAAGGCCAGAGACATTGCCGAGCAGAGACCGATAAAATCAAACGACGACGATTGGTCGGAACGAATCCAAATCCTGCTCAAAAAACTGGACGAAGATACGGCCGAGCTTTTACTAAGACGGTTTTACGGGCAGCTCAGTTTTAAGGAACTGGCTGAGCAGCGCGGCGAACCGATAGGGACGACGCTTTCGAAGGTGCATCGCGGCCTGAAAAAGCTTCGGGAGATGCTGGGAGGTGACCATGAATAACGACAAAGAAAATCGGAAAGAATTGCTCCGGCAATTCTTTAACCCGGATGACGCCGACCGGATCGAAGCCGATCTGGAATGGGGGGATCGCGCCATGGGCCAATGGCCCCTGGCGCAGCCCGATCCAACGGTTGTTGCCGGGATTAAAAAAAAGATTCATACGCGCTTACAGCGTCGCCGCAAAAGCAAATTTTGGATACTTATTGGCAGTATTTCTTCTGTCGCCGCCGCTCTCGTTTTGGCATCAGTGATTCTGGTAGGCCGCGTCGAACCTCCGGCCGGTGAAATTCATCAGACCGCTCCGATCATCAGCCCTCAGATATGGCAGATCGACTCGGCCGGCGAGATGCAGCTTGCTGAGTTGGCCGATGAACTGGATGAAATCATGGATACCATGCTGGATATCCGCCTTGACGAATACGGCGGAATGCAGGACAATTCTGTCGAAGAATATCATGGTAAAATCGAAACCGCCGTGGTGACCAGCGACTTCTGGAAAGGATAAAACCGTGCTCACTTTGTTTGCGCGCCGGCCTGTGCACATAGGGATGATTTGTATGACGTTTTTGTTTGTCGTTCCGGCGTGGCCGCAGGAACCGGAAAGCGGGAATATATGGTCCGACGACGAACAGAAAAGCGAATCTATCCAGATCACCAAAGATCAGGTGGAGGCGATTCTGGGCCAACTCAAAACAAGTCAGCCCAAACGGGCCGAAGAACTCGAAAAGCTGCGCAAGGAAGATCCCATCAAGTTTGCGCTGGAAATACGGCAAATCGCACAACGCCAGATGCAGGAGCAGGCCCGGCAGAAAGAAACCGCTGAACCCAAGCGCCCCGGCTCGACGACCCGGACGGAGCGAGTCGAAGACACGACGCGAACCGACCGCTGGCGGGATTATCTGGTTGACCGTCTGGAAGAATATATGTCGTGGCTGGAAAAGAATTTTCCGCAGCAGGCCGCCGAACTGAACGCCCTGAGCCAAAGCGACCCGGAAGAGTTTGTCAACAAAGTCGCCGTCAGCCGCCGCCGCTATGAGCCCATTATGCGGGCCCAGCAGCGAAGCCCCAAACTGGCCGAAGCCCTCAAAGCGGATGCGGAGTTGCAGGATCGACGGGATATGCTCCTGGAGAAGATCGCCACAGCCAAAGAACAGGAACGAGCGCCTCTGATTGAAGAGCTGACCGAGATCGTCGGCAATCGATTCGACATCATTATCCAGAAAAGACTGATCAAGTTCGAGGAACTGGAACTCAAGATCGAGCAAATGCGGCAGAGTCTGGAAATGGAAAAAAGGCAGCTTCAGGAACTGGTCAATCAGAAGCCTCAAAGCACCAGGGAGCGTGTGGCCGAATTGGTAAAGGCCGTCGAAGACGCCAAACAGCAAAAACCCTGACGGACAAACGCAAGGGACCGCCAGGGTACTTTTCGTCAAGCTCCGCGTCCGGTCTGTACATTACCGTTCCTGTTGTTCCCGCAAGGTAGCTTCTTTAAGGATTTTCTTTTCGTTGTTGGTCAGGCTGGCTATTCCGGAATCATGGACTTTTTTTAGGACTCGATCCACTTCCGCCTGAAAGGACCGCTCCCGATCCATCTTCCGCTGCCAGCGTCCCTGTCCGATTTTCTGCCGGGTTTTACTTACCCATGGTTGCCAGAGAACGTAAACCACACCTACTGCCAGTCCGGCCAGATGCGCTGCTTCGCCGCCGGCGTTGCGTCCGGCCAGAAACATCATAACGCTGATCGCCACAAGCACGACGGCCAGCATCCGCAGAGACATCGGAATGATCAGCATAAACAGAATGCGCATATGAGGGTACAACACCGCCCCGGCGCCCAACAGCCCCAGAATCGCCCCGGAAGCCCCCACCAGAAACGCCTGATCTCCGAAAAACAACAGGGTATAAACCAAGCCGCCCGCCGCCCCGGCGCATAGATAGAAAATCAAAAACTGCCGGCTGCCGAACTGCCGCTCCAACAACGGACCAAACTGAAAGAGCACGAACATATTGAACAAAAGGTGCGCCGCGTCGGCATGGAGAAACTGGTATGTAATCCAGCGCCAGACCTGGATGGCCGCCAGCCAATGGTACGGGAACACGCTGAACCATTGCTCGATGGGATTGATGCGATTGGCATCGGCAAAAAAAACCACTTCGAAAACGAAGACGACGATATTGGCGATCAGAAACCATTTGACCACAGGCGTAATGGGCGGCATGGTAAACTGGACACGCCGGTGCGAGTTTTGATAATCCTCATGACTGTAATCACGGTCGTAAATACCCATCAAAATACCACCTATCCGCTAACATCTTGTTTCAGGATTTCCTATAATATCGGCAGATTCGACAGCGATTCAATGGGAAATTCCAAAATGGAAGATTTCGTTTTCCTGAACCGGGAATTGGATGCGATGGAGAAGGCCGGCCTGCGGCGTCGATTGCTCTGTATAGAGTCGGGCCAGGGGCCAAGGGTATGGCTTCAGGGCGCCGAACCGAGCGAAAAAATTCTGTTTTGCAGCAATAATTATCTGAACCTGGCCGGTCACCCCAAAATCAAAGAGGCAGTCATAAACGCTGTCCGAGAATATGGTTATGGCGCCTGTTCTTCCCGGCTGATTAGCGGGACCATGGAGCCTCATGTCGCTTTGGAGAAACGGTTTTCCGCATTTTTCCAGAAGGAATCGGCCCTACTGTTCAATTCCGGCTGGGCCGCCAACGAGGCCCTGTTGGGCACCATCCCCCAAAAAGATGACCTGGTGCTGCTGGACCGGTTTGACCATGCCTCGATCCTGGATGGCGCCATGGCCGGGAGGGCCCGATTCAAGCGATACCGCCGGGATGACCCGGATTACCTGGACACGCTTTTGTCGGAAAACCAGGCAGCCCAGACATTTATCGTCACTGAGAGCATTTTTTCGATGGATGGCGATACAGCCAATCTGTCAAATCTGATCGAATTGAAACATCGCCATGGTGCGATTCTGGTTGTGGATGAGGCTCATGCTGTCGGTTGTATTGGATCCCAGGGAAAAGGATTGGCCGAAAACGTTTTGGACCAAATTGATATTATCGTTGCGCCTCTGGGGAAGGCATTCGCCGCGACCGGGGCTGTCATTGCCGCTCCTCAAGCAGTGATTGACTATTTGATCAACAAAGCCCGTCCATTCATTTATACGACTGCTCCCAGCCCGGTCAACTGTGCGGCAGTCGATGTAGTCCTGGATATCCTGCAAGAGGAACCGCAACGAAGGATGCGGCTACAGGACAACGCCGAATATCTCCGATCACAACTCGCATCGGCAGGCGCAGATATCGGCAGGAGTACAACCCATATCGTGCCTCTGATCCTGGGCGAGGCCCAAAAAGCCATGGACGTGTCCCAGGCGTTATTTAAGCAGGGTTTTCTGGTTTCGGCGATTCGCCCCCCCACTGTACCGCCGGGCAGTTCCAGACTTCGGATCAGTGTGCAGGCAGACCACACAACGGAACAGATCGATCGTCTGTGCCAAGCGATTCAAACCTTACTTTGAACGTTTCCGCCGCATCGGGCGTTTCGGGCTTTTCTGTGTGCCGAAAATAAGCAGCATGATGATTCCCAGGATCACCATGTAGATGCCCAGGTTCTGCGACATCGTTCCGCCCCGATATATCGTCCACCAGGACCGCTCGAACGGATTGTCGTTTCGAACCATCTCAAGGAGGAAACGGGTGGTTCCGTACAGAATAAACATGAGGCCGAAGGTGCACCCGGGTTTGCGCTCTTTGATTTTGCGCCAGACCAGCAGTGTTATCAGACTGAGTAAAAAGGCGTTGGCGGACGCATACAGTTGCGTCGGATGGACCGGCAAGGCCCGAAATGGGCCTTTCACCTGTTCCTTCTGCTCTGGAGTGAGCATCGACTTGGGTTTGAGAAACTCATTATACCGATTGGCCTCGGACGAAGGGATCCATTTTCCATCTGTATTGAGATACCCATAGTACTCGGCCGGTAATTCCAGAAGCGGTTTATTCCGATCACGCTTCGGATCGGGATAGACCTGACTGACGTAAGGCGGGGAGGCGTAAGGAAAACGAATCCCCAGCGGGAAATCGGTAACCTTGCCAAAACAGCAGCCATTCCAGAAACATCCGATCCGGCCAAAACCCAGACCCAGCATCAATCCGATGCTGAGCACATCCATATAGGTTCGCATCGGGAGCCTGTTCCAGAATAAATAGATCAGAACCACCACAATCGCCAGCAGCACGCCCCCCAGATATTCCAGCCCCCCCTGCCAGACGGCAAACACCGACAACGGCTCGCCGCGGAACTTTTCCCAGAAGTGAACCACATAGAAAATCCTTGCTCCGATTACGCCGGCGATCAAGGCGTATAAGGCCACATTGGTGATATGATCGGGATTTTCCCCGAAGCCCTTGAGCAACCGACGCATCAGCAGCACCGCCAGGAGAAAACCGATAACGATCATCGTGCCGTAGCTTTTGATGGTGACATGAACGATCGGAAGTTCGAATAATTCAGGAAACATCGAGTTTACAGAATCCTTTCCACTTTGTTATTCGCATCGGGAACGACCACTTTGGGTTTGTGTCCTATCAATTCTTCGGGGCAGAAATACGCGAAATTCATGATGATGACGATATCGCCCGGGCTGAACAGACGGGCGGCTGCTCCGAGCACCACGATATCCCCGCCGCCCCGCTCAGCAGGCACGACATAGGTCTCAACGCGAGAACCGTTGGTTACATTGGCCAGAAGGACCTCCTCATAGGGTAAGATCCCGGCCGCCTCCAGCAGATCGACATCGATCCCGACGCTGCCCGGATAATCCACCTTGGTATCGGTGACGGTCCCGCGATGAATCTTGCCTTTTAACGCCTTGATAAACATAACTTTACGCTATCCTAATGGGTAACAAAACCGGTATTATACTCCCCCTGGCGGCACATTCAAGTCCAGGATTATATTATCGATCAGGCGGGTTGTCCCGAGCTTTGCCGCCAGCGCGACCAGGGCCGGCTTGTCAAGATTCTCCAGAGGCTCCAGGGTCTCCTGATCGACGATTTCCACATACTCCGGCGCCAGCAGGGCCGAGCTACCCAGAATCTGCTGCATCGCCGCGATCAATACCTCCGTCCGTTTTTCGCCTTTTCGGGCCAGGTCCTCGCCGGTTTTCAAGGCCTGAAACAGAAGGACGGCCTCTTTGCGTTCGGTTGGATTCAGATATCGGTTTCGGCTGCTGACCGCCAGTCCGTCGGATTCGCGAATCGTAGGACACAGGACAATTTCCAGGGGAAAAAACAGATCCGACACCATCCGTCGAATTATGATGGCCTGCTGAGCGTCTTTTTGCCCAAAAAACGCCATATCGGCCCCGACGATATGGAACAGCTTGGCGCAAACCGTGGTTACACCCCGAAAATGACCCGGCCGCCGGGCTCCACAGAGAGGTTCGGTCAACTGTTCGACCTGAACCCAGGTTCGATTCTCCTGAGGATACATCTCCTTTGCCGATGGGGCAAAGATCAGATCCACACCGGCTTTTTGACAGGCGACCGCGTCGGCATCCAGGTCACGGGGGTACTTTTCGAAATCCTCATTCGGCCCGAATTGCGTCGGATTGACAAAAATGCTGACGACAACATACCCGCATCGTCCGCGGGCGGCGTTCATCAAGGAGACATGGCCCTCATGCAGCGCCCCCATGGTCGGCACAAAGCCGATCCGTTTGCCTTCCTGCCGGGCTGTGGAAACGAGCCGGCGCGCCTCAGCAATGGTCTTGACGATCTGCATACGCTATTCTTCCTCCTCGTCGGGGCAATAGACATACGCCCACACCTGTCGAATCAGCCAATCCAGATGCAATTTATCAAAACAATCAAACCGGCTTATATCCAGCCGAATTACCGGACATTGACGCCACTGGGAAAACACCGTCTGGTAGGCACAGGCCAGCGTTTCAAGGGAAGGCAGGGTCATCCCCTGTTCATAGGGCCGATTGCGGCGATGAATTCGCTCCAGACACTGGGAAGGGCTCGCCTCCAGATACAGGACCAGCACCGGAGGCGTCACCTGGGATTCGACCGCCACAGCCTGCGGCTCATAGGCTTTGTACTGGTCCTGATCCAGCGTTCGTCGGGCAAAAATGCGGTCTTTTTCAAATACATAATCGCTGAACACAATCTCGCCGGCTCCGAGCCGGTCGCGGGCCAGTTGCTCCCTGCGACTGTGTAAAAAATACAATTGACTATCCAGAGCCAGCTCCTTTTGGCCGGCACATACCTTCGGCAGGTAGGGATTGGTGTCGTACGCCTCAATGATCAACTCACATCCGAATCGTGCAGCCAGAAGCCGGGCCAGAGTGGTCTTACCCGCCCCGATCAATCCGGCGACCGAGATTAACTGCGGTCGATCGGGATCAATAAAAAAATCCCCTCCCCCCAGCCGATCCGCCAGAGAGGATACGGTCTCTCCCAGGATAGGATGGACCCGATGCGCATCCAATTGACAGAGGCCTCGCAGGACAAAACTGCGCAGGTGCATTTGCGGATGGGGCACCCTGAGCGACTCTTGGTGAATCACCTGATCGCCATACAGAAGTAAATCCAGATCGATCGTGCGCGACTGCCATCGTTCCGAGCGGATACGCCCCATGGAGTGTTCAATCGAATGCAATACCCACAAAAGTTGATCCGGCTGCAATCGCGTCCGGATCGCCGCCACAGCGTTCAGATAACACGGCTCTTCGGCGCCGTCCAGCGGCTCGGTTTCGATCAGATCACTGACCTGCAAGACGGTAATTCCGTCCATCTTGTCCATCCGCTCCACGGCATGGGCCAGATACCGGGCTCGGTCTCCCAGATTGCCGCCCAGGCCGATATAGGCAACGACATGTTTTCGGGATATCTGCATCCTGCAGCATCCATATCTATAACTTCGCGATGCGTTCCATTGCCTCTTTGACCTTGTTGGGAAGATTGAACGCGCTGAACCGCACATATCCCTCGCCCGCCGCCCCGAATCCTGCTCCGGGCGTACATACCACATGTGCTCTTTGCAGCAGTAAATCGAAAAACTCCCACGAGCCGATCCCTTCCCTGGTTTTGATCCACACATAGGGGGCATTCCGACCGCCGTAGACGGCGTAACCGAGTTTGCCAAGGGCTTCGCACATAACCGCCGCGTTGTCCATATAGAGGTCAATCACTTCCTGAATCTGTTTTTTACCCTGTTCGGTATAGACTGCCGCCGCCCCGACCTGGGAGATATAGCTGGCCCCGTTGAACTTGGTGCAGTGGCGCCGGCTCCAGATGGGATGAATCTCGACCGAGGAGCTATCCTTTCGCCAAGCCTTGAGACCGCGAGGAACGATCGTATAAGCACAACGAACGCCGGTAAAGCCCGCCGTCTTGGAAAAGCTGCGAAACTCAATCGCAACGTCCCTGGCCCCGTCCACTTCATAGATCGAGTGCGGGATATCCGGATCGGTGATAAAGGCCTCATAGGCGGCGTCATAGAGGATGATCGCCTTGTTCTCTCGGGCGTAATCGACCCATTTTTTAAGCTGTTCGGCCGTAGCGACCGCGCCGGTAGGATTGTTCGGATAACACAGATAGACCAGGTCCACCGGTCGGTCCGGCAAATCCGGGACGAATCCATTCTCGGCGGTGCAGGGCATATAGACGATGCCCGCATATTGCCCTTTGGCCTTGTCCCAGGGGCCGGTGCGTCCGGCCATGACGTTGGTATCCACATAGACCGGATAGACAGGATCGGTGACGGCGACGACATTGTCCAATCCGAACACTTCCTGGAGATTCCCTGTGTCGCACTTGCTGCCGTCGCTGATAAAGACCTCATCGGGCTCTATCGACACGCCGCGGTTGCGGTAGCAATGCTCCACGACCGCTTCCCGTAAAAACGCATACCCCTGCTCGGGCCCGTAGCCGCGAAGGGTATCCCGCTTTCCCATTTCACCGACCGCCCGGTGCATGGCCTCGACCACGGCCGGGGTCAGCGGCTCGGTCACATCGCCGATGCCCATTTTGATAATCGACGCCTCCGGATGGGCTTTGGCGAAGGCCGCCGCCCGCCGGTTGATTTCCGGAAATAAATACCCCGCCTGCAGCTTCAGAAAATTCTCATTGACCGTAATCATCTCGCTCGTCAGTCCTTGCTTGAGGAAACAGAAAACCAAACAACGCCGCGATTCCGCGGCACAGAAGGAGGGATTGTAGCCCGATTGGATACCCTCGTCAACCACCGGAGAGACAGTTCCCCAAAGGGGTTTGATCCATTATTTCGCTACTGGCGGTCGTCGGTTTTTCCCGCCCGCCAAAGCACAATTTTTCGAAACAGGCGGAGAAACCGCCGCTGTATCCGACGATAATTGCCGGGATACCCCCGAAGTCCCCAGGGCAGGACCTGAAATCGCCGGCTGTCGAGGTACAGGCGATGCCAGGGCAGTATCTGCGAACCGGCCAGGTGGACGCTGCCGTCGTAACCGCTGAAAAGCCAGGTGACATGGGACAGATCGCGGCGCAGGGTCTCCGGGCGGTTGTCGGCGATCTCAAACAGGGGGAAAAATCGGGCATCCACAAAGAAGGCGTTGAACGGGATGACCGAAATCAGCTCGTATCCTTTTTCTTTGGCCAGGCGGCACATCGCCCGCAAGCTGGACCCCTGAGAGACATGCGGATCGGAGGGCTGGACATAATCCACCTCTGTCGGGATGGTCGGATTAAATTCGATACAGATCAGCTTGGGCCGGTAGGTCTTGATCGCCTGCCAGACCTGAAAATCGTTGCCGTCGATGTCGATAGATAGAAAATCCAGGTCCGTCGGCACGTCCAGCGGCTCCAGCAGCACGTCCAGGGAATCGGCTTCGGTGAAACCGACGAATCGGTTAAGGGGCCTGACCCGGGGATTGTCGGCATAATTGCGGACAAGGTCCTGGTATTTGACCGGATCGGCCTCGATCATCACGGCCGAGTAACCCTCCTCTTCGATGAGGCGGCGGACATTGCAGAGGTATTGGCCGTCCCAGGCGCCGAATTCCACGCACCAGCGATTCCGATCGGGCAGCAGATCGAGGGCTTTTTTAATGATTCCATCCTCTCCGGTTTGCGAAAAAGTATTCGAGGCAAAATCCAACAGCCAGCAGGATTCTTTCATAATCCGTTACCCTTCTAAAGTTGTTCCAAGATAAAAGGAAGACAAAAGGGATCAGACCCCTTTTCTTCATCGACGGCAAAGAAAGAGAATTGTATTCCGATTAACCGCCTTCGTCAACGATGGAGAAAAAGTCTCGTTTCCGAGGCAAAAAGGGCAATCATGGAATGGGGATTGGCGCCTTATATCCCGATGGGTCTTCGGCGGATTTTGGACAGAAAGCAGCCCTTTTTATTCCTGACTCTGTCGCGAGGTACTGCTGTCCTCGGATAGGCGCAACGCAACCGGCAATGGGGAAAACTTTAATACCCGCGACAATTCATCGGCCTCCGCTATCGTAAACCGTCCTGTGATTTGTCCGCTCCCGCCGATAGCTGATTCAATACGGGGCGCCGTCATTACGTCATCGTCTATGAGGATCGCCAGGGAACGATGCAAATTGTCTTTCGTCAAGGTAAAGAAGCTCTCGGCTCCTGCCTTGTCGAAAGAAAAAGTAACACACGCATTCCCCGCATAATCCACATCGACGCGGGCATTATGAATTCCCCACGAATCTGCGTCGTACGAATACAGCAATGTCTCCCCGGGTTGGTTGGAGGTTAAAACATACTGTTCCTGCGCATATTCCCCTGTAATCGCATCCGGGGCGCGAAAGTCCTGAGAAGAATGGAGTTTTTTCCAGAGATATTTCATGTCCTTTGTATCGGCAGGCCCGAGACGGGATAGCTGGTCTACATAATTCTGGATTTGCTCTTGCCCGAAATCCTCGTCGGTATGCAAGGGCAGGATGCGAAATTCAAGGATTCCCCGAGCCGTCGCCAGCGCGGCCAGACCCTCTCGAGAATCGGAGCCATATCCACCTTGATGTATGGAAATGCGGCCGCTGTCTTCCGCCATGATTTTTACCCATCCATCCGCCCCAGGATCCAAACGGTGCAGAAGAATCGATCGTACCCGCTTCATGACGGGAGGACTTATCTCGGGCCCGCCTTCCACCGGATATGCCTGAAACGCGGTCCTGGATGTGGAACCGCACAGGCAGGATGCCAGTTGTTGCCGGAGTTCATAATTAAGCGATAACAGCAAAGAACCGCCGAAAATCAAAAGGTTCAATCCAAAGACCAGAATCGCCAGAGCCCATGGCTTCTTGCCTTTGTGTCTGCCGATAAGCACGAATGCGATGCTCATAAGCAGTACGGCCATAGCGGATAAGACAATGGAAACCACAATCCCAGACTGTGCGACAAAAGGAAGGCGGACAACCATGAGAGGCAGCCGAAAAACAAATCCTGCTAAAAAGCCCAAAAAACTCAGAATCCCCATCACCAGCGAGACCAGAATGAACAATAGTCCAGCTAAAGGATATTTCGATTTTCCCGGTATCTCATTCGAGGAGATACGTTGCCTGGCCGTATTAGGTCCATCGATGTTGTTTGGATTATTGACCATTGAATCATACCTCCTGCACATCATTCCTGTAATGTGGGCCTGCCCACGCTGTTCTTATTCCCTATCTCCCATCGATCCAAAAAATGTCCCGCGACCACAAACAAAAACATACTTTCTGATATTATAATCTGGCGGTCATTCAACATGCAAAAAAATATACGAAACAAGGAAAAGATCGAACAATATTACCTTCCCCCATAGATACTGCGCGATATACCCAAAGGACTCAACAAACATTCCGCGTGGACACGGCCCACCCTACGAGAAATTTGCCCGATCTACCTGGCTAATTCTCAAATCAATTAGGTTTAGTATCCGTCCAATTAGGGTATTGAAGTCTTAATAGGGCATTTATGACATCTTCCTTCTTGGCTATTTCAAATTGATGAAGAGCCAACATCTCCACATCCGAAGGTTGCGCCCCATTTTTTTCGATTTCGAGAATCTTATAAGCGGCTGCCAATTGATACAAAAGTATCCCAGCTTTAAGGTTGTTTCCTTCTTGACCAACCTGATATGCTTCCTTTAATTTTCTCGAGAGAATTTCCCCTAAATACGATCTGCTTTGTATATCCCTTTGTATATCCTTATCAAAGGAGATATATGTCTTTTTTGAGTTATAAACTAACATAACGATATGTATTGTAATTACAATAAGAAGTAATATGACGAATCCGTAATATTTCATGCTCATTCTCATTGATCAACTCCTATTAGTCTTTATTCCATCCCTTTCTTCCATTTTTCTATGTCATCCTCTCGAAACAAACACCAATCAAATTCATCATAGAATCCCTGTTGCCTGAACCGCCGGTCCCTCGAATACGGCCAATCTTCGACGCTCTCTCCCAAACCGCATTACACAAAATGGATTCCGCGTGGGCACAGCCCACCCTACGAGAATTTTGCCCAACCTACCTTACTGTTTCCTGTTTTTAAAACTTGTTCCAGTATTGATCCAAGGCTACTTTGGGTCTACTAGTAGGTTCATTGTATTGAAGATCATCAGAGTACTCATCTTCGAGATATTCCAGAAAGTGTCTCGCTGCTTGTTTTTGATCAGGTGATAGCATTTCAAATTTTTCCAAGTTCTCCTCTACATCCCTCGCCAGCTTATAGTCCTCTATATACAACATAAGAGAGTAAATAATACAATATACCCAGAAGGTAACTTCGTGATAGTGACGTATCAAAACAAGCATATAACCTGGTAGGTAATACTGAAATGCGGCATGTGTAAGGTGGCCAGGATGAGGCAAGGCATACCTTTTTGTTTCAGAATCAAAAGATGCCTTTTCCAGATCCCGCCAATCTACACCTTTCAGTCCTCCAGTAATATTTTTACCATATTCCCATCTGGAACTCTTTTCAATAATATTCTTATCTCCCGGATAGGGAACATTTGCAAAAGCAGATTCGATTTCCCGCGTCAATTGCTCAAGGCTAATCTTCATATCATTTCCAATTGTTTACCATATTCATAGTACTACCAACTACTGAGGTCCCATGCGGTTTGGGCGGAAGGATCGGTGGATCGACGGACAACCAGGCGGATGGGCAGCAGGACATCTTCCAGTTCGGCTTCCGGATCGGTCAGGCGGTGGATGAGCAGTTCGGCGGCGGCATGGCCCATCTGGTAGCGCGGCACATCGACCGTCGTCAGCGAAGGACTGATCAGGCTGGAAACGAAGATATTGTCAAAGCCGACGATCTTCACATCCTCGGGCACGCCGCGGCCGCTCTCATGCAGGGCCCGGATCGCCCCGATCGCCATCTGGTCGTTGGCCGAGAGCACGCCATCCAGGTCGGGATTCTTTTCCAGCAGCCGTCTCATCGCCGCATACCCCTGCTCGGGCGAAAAATCCCCCTTGACCACATGGCTTCTGTCCAGCCCCATCTTGCACTGCTTGAGCTGGTCGCGGCAGCCCCGCAGGCGGTCCTGGGCCATCGAACAGAAATCCGGCCCGGCAATGTGAACGATCCGGCGGCAGCCGCACTCGACCAGGTGCCGCACGGCCAGGCAGGCGCCCTGGTAATTATCGATCCGTACGGATAGAATCCCGTCCGAATCGACCTTGCGCTCCAGCGAAACCACAGGAATCGGTTTTTCGCCGCTTGACAGACCAGCAAGAAACCGGACATAGTCGGCATCCGCCGCCCCGGCAACCGAATCCAGGATAATCCCATCGGCCCAGCTTCCCTGCAGCATGCGGATGGTTTCCTGTTCCTTTTCCACGTCGAAATCCGTGTTGCAGAAGGTCAGCCGATACCCCTGCGCCGAGGCATAGTCTTCGATACCCTTGAGGATCGGCGGGAAGAAAACACTGTTGATATTGGGCAGGACGATGCCGAGGACACGGGTCGTGCGGCTTTTAAGCCCGCTGGCGACGGGATTGACCTCGTAACCGAGCTTTTGGATCGCCTCGGCGACCCGCCGCCGCAACGGCTCGCTGACATACTTGTTTCCCCGCGTGACATGCGAGACCGTCGCGATGGAGACCCCCGCCATCCTTGCTACGTCTTTGATATTGGCCATATTCGCTCCAACCGCCTTTTTACTTTCACGTACCATTGCCCACAGGAGCTTGGCATACCCCGGTATCCAGACCTAATCCTACGCCTACCTCCGGAAAAGGCAAGGGATTTTTGGGCAGGGGAAACACAATCCGCCGGAAAAAGACGTGCCGTCGGTTCTCGACCGTGCGGTCTCCATCCCCCTCTTGTATCGTATACTTCTTAGTAAGGTCTGGTTTTGGCCGGCAAGGGATCGCGGGTGCGAGACAGGCGATCCAGCAGGATGTTCGTTAATTCGTTTCGGATCGAAGCATACTCCGGATCGTGAAAAACATTGGTAAACTCATCCGGGTCTTTTTTCAGATCGTACAGCTCGCCGTCGTCCGTGCCGGTAAAGACCGTAAACCGCCATTGGCGGCTGCGGATGGTGATCGTATCGACCGTATGGCCCGGCTCGGTCGGCCGCCGGCGGCCGCTGCCGTCGAGATAGTCCGGCGAATAGGCCCCGGAACTGACGGATTCGATATACGCATAATCATACGGCGTTTGGTCGGTTTCGCCGGCCAGAACATTTCCAAGGCTCCTGCCCTGTACGCCGGGAGGAATGGGCAGATCTGTTAGTTCGCAAATCGTAGGAAACACATCCGTTTGCTGGACCATCCCATCGACCACTTTGCCGGACTTGACCCTGCCGGCCCAGTTGAAAAACAGCGGCACATTGGTGCAGCCGGCATAATGCCAGGGCCCCTTCCACCAGAGCCAGTGATCCCCAAGCATATCGCCATGGTCGGCCACGAATACAATCAGTGTATGATCCCGGATTTTCAATTCATCCAGGACAGTCAGAATTCGACCAACCGAATCGTCGATGAAGGTCATCTCGCCATAGTGCCGGGCCCGATGCTCCTTGAGCTGTTTGGTGTAATTCATCATGCTGCTGCTTTCGGCAGTCGATTTGAACCGGTTTGTTTTCAGTTCTTCCTCCCTGCGGACCGGATCGGGCATATCCTGGGGCTTATACATCGTACTGTAAGGCGGAGGCGGATTGTAGCTCTGGTGCGGATCGACAAAACTGCAGAACGCAAAAAAGGATTCCCCTCTGGTATGGCATCGCCGGATAAAATCGACCGTATGCGAGGCCGTCCAATAGCTGTTGTGAAGCTCGACGGGAATCTGATCATCGGGCTTGTCGTAATGTTCGGGATGATTCTGCCGGATCCACAGGTGATGCTCTCCGCTTCGTCCATCCTCGCCCAGATGAAATTCCTGAAATCCGTAGTACGGTTCCGGATGCGTCTCCATCGTCGGCAGGTCGCTCTTGCGATACGGAAAATGCGGCTGGAAATGAAACTTGCCCGCCCCGCCGGTGCGATAGCCATGGGCGGCAAACCAATGCGCCAGGGTGATCTCCTTTTCCGGCAGCGGCACGCCGTTGGACCAGACGCCGTGGGCCATGGGATAGCGCCCGGTGAAGATCGTGGCCCGGGCGGGCATACACGCCGGATACTGCGTATGGCACCGGCGAAACATCGTGCCGCCCCTGGCCAGGCCGTCCAGATGGGGCGTTCGAATCAACGGATTGCCGTACGCGCCCATGTCGTCCAGCCGCTGCGTATCGGTCATGATCAGAAGTACATTCGGCTTTTTATCCTTCACCCCTTCCGATGCTATTGTGTCGGAAGAAAAAAGCCCCATTGTTCCAACCGAAACCCCGGACCCTATCGAATAACGCAAAAATTCGCGCCGTGTCCACTCGCTCATCCACCTGTCCCCTCAGCATAGATTGTCAAAGAATCGGAAATCCATGCAACCTGTGTCGCTTGAGGCTGCATCCCTACGTTGAATCGACTTACCACTCGGTAACAACGATATTCCGATAGGCCACCGGTCCATGATTGCCCTGAAACATCAATGGACCGACCGGCTTTTCCCTGCCGTCCACGCCGCCGGGCGTCTGATTGGGCATAACCAGACTTTCATGCAGCATTTTCCCATTGAGCTGCACCCGGACAAAACGCGCGTTTTTACTCTTTTCTCCCTTGTCGTTGAATACCGGGGCCTGCCAGTCAATCACATACTTTTGCCATGTGCCCGGCGGCGTATTGGCGTTGAACGGCGGCGGCGCAGCGCCGTAGATCGCGCCCATATCCCCAGAGCCCATCGTTGTCCGCCCGAAACTGTCCAGAACCTGCACTTCATATTCCCCCATCAGGTAGACGCCGCTGTTGCTTCCCTGCGGCACCATTACTTCGACCTCAAATCGTCCGCCGCCGAAGATCTGTTTGCTGTAAAAATCCCGGCTGCGGCCATGTTCTTTGGTCAGGTTGATCATCGCGCCGGCGCCGTCTCTGGCGACAAGCTGTCTGGGGTCTTCTTTGCTCATTTCAGGAATGCCCACAACCCAGAGATTTTCCTTGCCGCTGCCGACGCTGGCGATCCAGTCGTTCAGATCCTTCCCGTTGAAGGGTTCGGAGACCTTGCCCCGCACCAGGATCGAAACGTCTTTGAACTGTACCTCCATATCCTGGCTGCCATGCAACTGAAGGGCCAGGCGGCCTTTAAGCCGGCCCGGATCGTCCTTCAACTCGGCCGTCTTATAACCGTTGACATGCACTACGATGTCCCGCCCACGGGCATAGACCGTCATATCGTTCCATTCGCCAGGTCGAAACCATGCAGTCACCTGCTCCGATTTTGGCTGAACGACCCACGCGCGCCCTGCGGTTTCATAGAGCCCGCCCACATCGACAGCGGCGTCGATCTCCGCCTGGAAGCCGTGCACGCCCACCGCATCACCGGATTCGTCCACACGAAAATACAGACCGCTGTTGCCTTTGACGGCCTTGAACCGAACGGAGGCCACAAAGTCCCCAAACACTTCATCGCTGACCAGAAGGCCATGCTTGGTCTCTGCCGCAGGCGAGGAGCCGATCAAAACGCCATCTTTCACCTGCCAGCTTCCGCCGGGCAGGGTATGCCAGCCGTCCAGTGTCTGTCCGTCAAAGATCGGTTTCCACACATGCCGGCCCAGGTCCCTGATCCGGATGTTTTTCCATCGCACCTCGGCAGCCAGGCCCCTGGGAACGCTATGCACCTGCAGGCCGATGAAGCCCGACAGATCGGTCGTATCCACGAAATCGGCACAGGGAATGTCGTTCACAAACGTGCGAATCCTGGGCCCGATGCATTCAATACGATAATGATTCCACTGGCCGTTCTTCAGCGCCTTGCTGGCCACAGGGTCCTGCCGGGTGGCGTATAGCCACATATCTTTCCGTGCTTCGTCCCAGACGCCGCCGCTGCTTCCGGTCTCGGCCGCATCGATCTCGACCTGATACCCGTGAACATCGCCGGCCCTGTGCCTGCCCTCAATCCTCTTTCCATCCCGCCATAGGGAAACGACCGTATCGTGATAATAGATATGGCTGCGAATCTGCACGCCGGAGTTGAGCTTCGGATCGCACAGGACATCGAATTCCAGGATGAAATCGCCATAATCCCTGGTCGTGCAAAGAAAGGTATTGGGGCTTCCCTCCACCGTTTTGCCCACAATACAGCCATCCTCCGCACGGTATTGGGCCATCCCGCCTCGAACCTCCCAGCCGGCGAGGCTTTGGCCGTCAAACAAGGTTTGCCAGGACGCCTCCTGCGCCAGTACAGAGCATGTTCCAACAAGCCATACAGACAACATCAGGACAGTGCGATGGGCGATCATCTCGTTCTCTCCTTCCAGGCGATTGGGATCCGGGTCCGAAGGTCTTCCCTTGCCGGCTCGTTACGGACACCTCCGGCCGATCCGCAACGACGTTTTCATAGTATACCAATACAGCGGCGAAATACAAGCCCGGATTCGATACTGTCGCAGGAAAATATCTCACACCTTTGGATTGAGGTATTTCCGTTTGCACAGGATGGTTTCGTCTTTTGATCCTAAG
>JAFGGE010000099.1 GCA_016930745.1 Sedimentisphaerales bacterium | reverse complement strand
CGGTGTCGCAGCCAGCCAACGATTCCTGTCCCGATGGAAGCCAGCAACAGAGCGCCGGGCGCCGGATTCAAAACCGGCGATGGCGCATCCAGCGTCTCATTGATCGTAAATTGATCAATGACAACAGGACTTAACATACCATCGATGCGGAAAAGAATCAAATTGACTTCTCTGTCCCAGTCCTCAAAGCTAAACCAGTTCAACTCGTCTGTCAGATCCACCGTGGAGGTATCCACGAAACGATACAGACCGCCGACCAGTTCATAGCCTCGCACTTCCACCGAAACCGGGGCGGAATCCGGGCTGGCCAGGTAGGCGCCGTTAAACAGGAACGAACTGGAACCAATGGCCGCCCGCGAGAGCAAAGCGGTGTTTCCTGCGCCATCGTTCGTGGTCCAATCGCTGTTGTCTACGGCACTGGCCATGGACCAGAAAATTCCCTCGTAGGAGCCGATCGAACCGCTCAATCCCTCAAAACCAATGATGCCGGCTGTTACAAACGGGGATATTGCTATTAGAACAATCATCAAAAGCCATTTTTTGGTTTTCATTTTCTTCCCCTTTCCATTTTTTCTTCGTTACGACATCGTTCAGGAGCTTTCCCTGCGACAAACCCTATCCCATTCAAAGTTACAACCTTGCTATTTCGAAAGAATGAGGAATTTGTTCTGTTATTATGAAAATTTCTGCCCAAAGCAGGCCCGGCATGGATATGGAGAATCCAAAATAAAATACATAAATGTAATTTATTAAAAGTTAGACTACGTTTATGTATTTTTTTATACACTTACCGTATTCCATAAAAGACACATATGTTGTTTATAATTATGCACTTATGATTATTATGTAATTTTCCATTTTTTGGCACAACCCTTGTTATTCTACATTATGCATAGGCGATAGGCTTGTTGTTAAAAACAAGGATAAAGAACAGAAACGAACAATGCACAGGAGACAACAAATGAGCACAAAAGTGAAATTGAGTTTGGTTCTCGTGACAGGACTTATCTCGCTTTATGGAACCATTCAGGCTTCGGATGAAACAAAGCTGGAATTTGGAGTGGGGGTGGATTATTTCAGCAAGTATATCTGGCGAGGTCAGAATCTCCAGGATGATGGAGCGATCCAGCCGGCCCTGTCTTTCACTTATGGCTCCCTGACCGGGTCCATTTGGGGAAGCCTTGATCTGACGAATTACGCCGATGTGGACGGAGATGGGAGTCGTGATAATTCCGGTGAAATAACCGAAGTAGACTACTCCCTGGACTATACCGATTCGATCCCCGGACTGGAAGGGCTGTCCTACTCCATAGGTGTAATCAATTATACCTTCCCGAATACGCCTTTTGACGATACCACCGAGGTTTACGCTGGTCTTGGTTTCGATCTGCCGCTGTCCCCGACGGTGACATTGTATCGGGATGTGGATAACATCGACGGCACGTATATCAATTTCGGCGTAAGCCATTCCTACGATAAGATCGCCGAGTTGGCCTCCGATATGCCAGTTGGCATGGAAATCAGCGCTTCTTTGGGCTGGGGGAGCAACGCCTATAACAAAGGGTATTGGGGAATCAGCGATGATTCGGCGCAAGACCTGACGATCTCGCTGGCCTTTCCTTTTGAACTGTCCGGCTGGTCCGTAACGCCAAGCATCAGCTATATCAGCCTGATGAGCAGCGATCTCCGGGCTGCGGACACTTTTGATAAAGATAGCGACTATCTTGTTTTCGGCATTGGAATTTCCAAAACCTTTTAACAACGAACGACATTGGGGAAGCGCAACCATCCTGCAGCAAAAGAAAAATGAAAGGAATACACTATGAAACGTATATTTCCTGTAATCGCATTTTTGATGCTGGCCGGGGGACCTGTCGCTTGCGCGGCAGAAACCGCCGCAAGCGATCCTTTCCTTGCCGCCAAGGAAGAAATTCAAAACAATATCAACATCGTCTGGACCTGTGTGGCGGCGTTTCTGGTGTTCTTTATGCAGGCTGGATTTGCCATGGTGGAGGCCGGTTTTACACGGGCGAAAAACGCCGTCAATATCATTATGAAGAACCTGATGGACTTCAGCGTCGGAAGCCTGGCATTTTTCCTGGTCGGTTTTGGACTCATGTTCGGAAAAACCAACGGCCTGTTTGGAACGACACTGTTCGGGCTCAGCGGCGTGGAACCGGGATCCGACTGGAACTGGACCTTTCTTATCTTTCAGACGGTATTCGCCGCGACAGCCGCCACGATTGTTTCCGGAGCGATGGCCGAACGGACCAAATTTGTGGGATATCTGGTGTACAGCCTCCTGATCTCGCTATTTGTTTATCCGATCTTCGGATCCTGGGCATGGGGCGGCCTCCTGGATGGGAGCGGTTGGCTGGAAAAGCTGGGCTTTCTGGACTTTGCCGGCTCGACCGTAGTGCACTCCATCGGCGGCTGGCTGGCCTTGTCTGGCGCCATTGTCCTGGGCCCAAGACTCGGCAAATACGGACCGGATCGAAGACCGAAAGCGATTCCCGGCCATAATATTACGCTGGCTGCCCTGGGCGTGTTTATTCTGTGGTTCGGCTGGTTCGGCTTCAATCCGGGCTCCACAACAACCGGGGACGGCAGCATCGGTTATATCGCGGTTACTACGAATTTGGCGGCCGCCGCCGGCGCGATCGCAGCGATGTTCACTGCCTGGATCGTCGTGAAAAAACCGGATGCCTCCATGGCATTGAACGGCGCCCTGGCCGGTTTGGTATCTATTACCGCTCCCTGCGACGGCGTCAGTCCCATGGGAGCCATCCTGATTGGACTGATCGGCGGCGTACTGGTCTTTTTCGCCGTGTTATTCTTCGATCGGGCCGTAAAGGTCGATGATCCTGTGGGAGCGGTATCGGTGCACGGTGTATGCGGCGCATGGGGGACTCTGTCATGCGGATTGTTTAATATGGAAAGCGGATTATTCTATGGCGGCGGATTCAAACAGTTGGGCGTTCAGGCGCTTGGAGCCGGGACGGCTTTTGTCTGGGCCTTCGGGCTTGGCTTATTGATGTTTACCGCCATCAAAATGACCATCGGACTGCGCGTCACTGAAGAAGAGGAGCTCAAAGGTCTCGATATCGGAGAACATGGTATGGAGGCCTATAGCGGCTTCCAGATTTTCAGTACAATGTAATCCGGCTGCCAACCGGGAAATCACAGGAGATTCGAAAATGAAACTGATTATCGCCTATATACAGCCCCACAAACTGGATGAGGTCAAAAAAAGCCTGGCCGCGGCGGAAGTGGGCAAAATGAGCGTGACCAACAGCCTCGGCTGCGGCGCCCAGAAAGGGTATCACGAAAGTTATCGCGGCGTCGAGTTTGACGTCAATCTTCTCAAGAAAGTGCGTCTGGAGATCGCCGTGAACGAAGATTATGTCGAAAAAACCTTAAACGCCATTGTCAACAGCGCTCGAACCGGACAGATCGGGGACGGAAAAATATTCATATTGGATCTTGTCGATTGTATCCGAATCCGTACCGGCGAGCGCGGAAAGGAGGCTATCGGGTAGCGACCAACATCCTCATCACTAGGCAACTCCACGTTTTTCTGCGTGGATGCTTCCCGGAAGGCAGACCGAGACGCTCGCGATACAACGGTCTGCCTTCCCGTTTCACATCCGGGAAAACGGTTGGTCCTATTGGTGACCGCTCAATGAAATCCACTTAACCACTTAATTTATAGCAAGTTAACGATTGCGCTGAAGATATTTTTTGGACTTTCAAAGGCGGTTTAACCGATAAAGGGAAGGGAGATAAATTGATAAAGACCGTCTTTGAAAAAAAAAGGAATGGAAAGGAGCCGGCATGCATCGTATTCTTTTCCTTTCTGTATGGGCCGTATGTGTTGTCGGCAGCGCTGGCTGCGATAAATTGAGTCTGCCCCAACCGAACCAGGCACAAGGAGCGGGCCGGTCTCGCAGAACGCCTGTGGCGAACCATTCAGACCGGACGGTAACCGGCGGATATCAATCCCTTCTTCCCGTCCGCCACGATTGGAAGGATTTTGCCCCAGGCACTATTACCTATGACTGGAACTATGCGGCATCGGCAGGCTCGCTATCGGAGGCAGCGCAACGATGGCAGGAGTACCTGCGCGAGCACAGCGAAATACAGGATGGATTCAGTAAACATTTTTATACGGCGGCGCAAATAGAATTGATGCGGGTGTATTATCTGATGGGCCAGCCGGCTAAAGGGGACGCCGTGATGCGAGAGTTTGATCTGTCCACTCTGGAGCGAAAGCGATAATCGATATGACCCACCGGAAGAGGGGATTATCGGCGGATCGGGCGACTAAAATGCTATGGTTGATTTCCCTGGCGGTGCTCTCCGTTGCCGCCATATCCTGCCGCCGCCACAGTCCTGAAACCGCAACGATCCCTGTATATGGCTATCGTATTGTGGCCGAGTATCCTCACGACCGAAATGCCTCGACGCAGGGCCTTGTCTATGAAGATGGATGGCTGTACGAAGGAACGGGGCAATACGGAAGTTCCTCGCTTCGAAAAGTGGGACTGCAAAGCGGCCATGTGGCGCTGGAACGAAAGCTGCCGGCGGATGTTTTCGGAGAGGGCATCTGTATTGTCGGCGACCGGATCATTCAATTGACCTGGCGGGAAAGTACGGGATTTATTTACGACAAAACGACGTTCCGCAAGAGGGGCGAATTTCCCTATGAAGGAGAGGGCTGGGGCATTGCCTACGACGGAAGACGACTCATTATGAGCGACGGCACTTCCACCCTTCGTTTTCTGGATCCCGATACTTTCGTTGAAACAGGACGGATCGAGGTAAGCGCCGATGGACAGCCTCTGGCCATGCTTAATGAACTGGAAATCGTTGGATCCGATCTATACGCCAACATCTGGCAGGAAGATCGCATCGTCGTCATTGATCCCGATACCGGACAAGGAAAAGCATGGATCGATCTGACGGATTTATTACCGGACTCGCTGCAAACCTCCTATGTGGATGTCCTCAACGGCATCGCCTATGATCCCGATCGGCATCGGCTCTTTGTAACGGGTAAACTGTGGCCGAAAGTGTTCCATATCGAAATCATACAACGCGACACCCGGAATTCGCCGTCCAATAAAAAGTGATGTCCTTATTCACACTTTCGGATTCGTCCAAAAAACCGTTCCTGTTTTCCCTCTCTGCCTCTTAATCCGACTCCGAAAAACGCCGATACTGGGTTTGTGAGAGCCTGTACAGAACGGGACTTATGCAGGCGGCCAACGGGAGCGAAAAAAGAATCCTGCCCGATTTCAAGCTCTCCCTTGGTCCGTGATTGATAGACTATTTTGGAGGGCGCGGGAGTGCCTGAGTTTGATACTACCTATGATCCGGTCCTGGCAGAGAGCCGGATCCGCTCGCAGGAACATCTGCTGCTGGTGTCGTCAAAACAATGGCTGCAAGTCCGGGATATCATGACCGAACGGGTTCGGACAATCGAACCGGATGCGTCGGTTGTATCGGCGGCCAAAATCATGGCCGATAACATTATCTCCTGTCTTATCGTTACACAGGGTCATTCTCTTCTGGGCATTCTTACAGAAACGGATCTCCTGAAACGAGCGGTCAACGGGACCGGGGATTTCCGTAAAATGATCGTCCGTCAGATCATGTCGCAACCCCTGCAGACCGTAGAATCGCATGAATCGGCTCTGAAGGCCAGTCGGATGATGGAGGAAGAAGGGATTCGCCGGCTGGTGGTTTTGCAGGAAGGGGAACTGGTGGGCATCGTAACCCAGACCGATATGGTCCGGGCCCTGACCACATACAACATGTGGAAAAATGTGTCTGATATCATGAGTTCCCATGTTGCGGTGATCGCCTCCTCGGTAAGCGTCAAACAGGGCGCCGAGGCGATGGCCCGCCAAAATATTTCCTGTATTGTCGCCATGGAAAACGATTCCGTCGCCGGAGTCTTCACAGAAAGAGACCTGTTAAAGCGTGTCATCGCCATGAAACGAAATCCGGCCACGACATCGATTCGCGAGGTCATGTCCAAGCCGATCGTCAGCGTGCCTCCAAACTGTTCGGTGATTACCGCCAGCCAACTCATGGACAAAAGGAAAATCCGCCGTCTTGTCGTGATGGAGGACGGCGTTCTTCACGGCCTGATCACACAGACCGATGTGCTTCGGGCCATGAAGGAAAAACTGGCGAACGAACAGAAAAAATTTCGCAAGCTTTTGGAAGAATCCGTCAATCCGGTCTTCACCCTGGACCTGGAAGGCCATACGCGGTATATCAATCCGACTTTTCGTGAGTTATTCGAGCTGGACGGCAAAGAGGCTATTATTGGATGCTCGTTTTTGCCGGAATCCTACTGGCAAAATCATCAGGATCGCAAGCAGGTGATCGACGCTATTGTGGAAGGCGGACCGACCATTAAAGAGCTTGCTTTGCGCAGCGCCTCCGGGAAAAATCTGTTTGTCACCCTGTTTTCTGTTTGCATGCGCAGCGTGCGCGGCGAAATTATTGGTTACCAGGGGGTATTATACGACATAACAGCCAAGAAGGAACTGGCGACCCTCCGCCGTATGGAGCAGCAAATTCGCGACAACGAGGACCTTTTACGCGCCACACTGGAATCGACGGCGGACGGGATTCTTGTGACGGACGATAAACATTTGATCAGCCACTGCAATCAGCGGTTTCTTGAAATATGGGAACTATCGGAAGATTGGATCAGTCACGAGCGGGCGAAAAGCCTGTTTGATGTTTTATTGGGTCGTCTTCAAAATCCGGAAACTCTGAGAAAACTGTTACGCCGCAGCATCAGTGAATCGAGCAATCAGCCGACCGTGCTTCACTTGTCTTCCAATAAGATTCTCGAGTTGTGGATTCGTCCTCTGATGCGCGCCGGACGCCCGGCCGGACGAGTATGCGATTTCCGAGATATCACAACACACCGAAATACGCAGGATGCACTGGAACAGGCGCGTCTGGAAACCATGAAGGCATACAAGGCCACGGAACAGGCCAATCAGCAACTGGCCGAAGCGGCCGAAAGGGCCAAGCTGCTCGCCCATCAGGCGATGACCGCCAACCGCGCCAAAAGCGAATTTCTGGCGAATATGAGTCATGAAATCCGTACGCCGATGAACGCCATTGTCGGCTTCAGCGAGCTGCTGGAGCGGGAAGACCTGGATCCGGAACACAAGAAATTCGCCCACATCATCGCGCAAAGCGGGCGCAACTTGTTGCAACTCATCGACGATATTCTTGACTTTTCCAAAATCGAGGCAGGCAAACTGACCACGGAAATTCTGGAAACGGATCTGGGACAATTTCTGGAAGGCGTGGATTCGCTGCTGCGCCCCAAAGCGAAGGAAAAAGGACTGCGCTTTGAAATTCTGCAATGTGATGAATTGCCAAAATTCATCCAAACGGATCCGACCCGTTTACGGCAGTGCCTGATCAATTTGCTCAGCAATGCGATCAAGTTTACCGATGCCGGACACGTGTATGTGAATGTTTCCATGGAATACCGAGACAACAACCGCGCGTTTATCCGATTCGACGTGGAAGATACCGGCATCGGCATCAGCCCGGAACAGCAGGAAGGGATTTTCGACGTCTTCAGTCAGGCCGATTCCAGCACGACCCGTAAATTCGGGGGAACAGGACTGGGCCTGGCCATTACCCGCCAATTAGCCGAGCTGCTCGACGGGGCTCTCACCCTGTCCAGTCAGATGGGGCGAGGTTCCGTGTTTTCTTTACTCATCCCGGCCAACGTCAAACCCGAAGAACAACCCTCTCTCGACAAATACGAACAGGCCAATGAAATCCGAAACGCTTTACCGGCCGAAGCGCAAAAGACAGGATCAAAAACTCGGGTTCTTGTGGCGGAAGACAATCCGGCCAACCAGATGCTGATCGATCTGTTGCTCAGGCGGGCCGGTCTGGATGCGGTTTTGGTCGGGGACGGACAGGAAGCCGTCGAAAAGGCGGCCTCCGAGGATTTTGATCTGATTCTCATGGATATTCAGATGCCTCGAATGAACGGATATGAAGCGACGCGGGAACTTCGACGAAACGGTTTTGAAAAACCGATCGTTGCGGTCACGGCCCATGCCATGGTCGGGGATGCAGAGAAATGTCTGGAAGCAGGCTGCAATAACTATATTTCCAAGCCCATTAAACGAGATGTGTTTTATTCCGTTCTCGCCAAATACCTGGAGCTGTCAAAAGCGCCGATCGAGGAATAAAACGCGGCGTTACCATGTTCCCCTCAGAGCAGATGCTCACGGTACCAGTCGATAGCCGTCTCCAAACCCCGGCGGAAGGAAACCACCGGTTCAAATCCGATCACTTCCCGGGCCAGCGTAATATCCGCCAGGGAATGCTTTACATCGCCGGATCGCGCCGGGACATAACAGGCCTTTACATTCCTGCCGGCGATTTCATTGATCATCGCAAGGATGGCGTTGACGGTGATGCGCTCCCCGCAAGCGATATTGATCACTTCTCCGGCCGTTCGAGGGGCTCGAGCCGCCAGCAAATTCGCCTGGACGACATTGTCGATATACGTAAAGTCCCGGCTCTGTTCCCCGTCCCCATAGACCGTTGGAGGCTGATGTTTCAGTATGGATGTGACAAACGCGGGGATCGCGGCGGCGTATTGACTGGCCGGGTCCTGCCGGGGGCCAAATACATTGAAGTACCGCAGGGAAATGGTCTCCAGACCAAACACATCCGAAAAAACCCGGCAATAATACTCTCCGACCAGTTTGGCAACGGCATAGGGACTGCGTGGTTGAGGAGCCATGGACTCGACCTTGGGCAACACTTCGCTGTCCCCATAAGCGGAAGAACTGGCGGCATAGACAAAGCGTCTGACCTTTTGTCGCCGTGCCGCCTGCAGCAGCTGAAAGGTCGCATCCACACAATGCACATGCGTACAGGCCGGATCGTCCACGCTGCGCGGCACGGAAGGGACCGCTCCCTGATGAAGCACCACATCGATGTCTTTCATGGCGGCACAGGCGACATCCGGATCCCCCATATCGGCCTCGATGAACTCGATCCGTTCGAACAGACCGTCCAGATTATTCCTATGCCCCGTCAGAAGATTGTCAACCACACGGACAAAACACCCTTGTTCCACCAGGGTCCGGCACAGATTGGATCCGATAAAGCCCGCTCCGCCGGTAACCAAAAACGTATTCCTATCCACTCTTTGCATTCCTTTACTGTGGCGTTTCCTCGCTTTTCTTTCCCGTCGGTTATACGGCCGGACGAACCGGAACCTGCTGATACTTCTGATAGGTCCGGAACATCTCTTCGAAATAACCGCCCTTCATTGTCTTAACGCCCATCAGAACGGTTCCAATGACATTGGCGTTGATAGCGCGCAATTCCCGCAAAGCGCGCTGAGCGGCGCCGCGTTTGGTGGTTGCCGCATTGAAAACAAGTACCGTACCGTCCGCTATGGCCGCCAGCGTTTTGGCGTCGCTGACCAGCAAAGGAGGTCCGTCCAGGACCACATAATCGTAAGCGGTCCGGGCGTAATCCAGCAATTTCATCATACGATCGCTTCCCAGCAACTCTCCCGGATTGGCCGGCAAAGGCCCGGCATCCACAATATCGAAATCCTCAATCCCGCTGGATCGAATAATGGATTGTTCCTCCTGGCACTGTCCCATGAGGTAGTTGCTCAGGCCGAAATCCGGGTGCGAATCGGTACCGTTTTCGGCCTCCCGAAGTTGGCTCAGGCTGGTCGTCGGCCTGCGGAAATTGGCGTCGATCAACAGGACTTTCTGGTCGTCCGCCACAAAGGTGGTTGTCATATTCAAGGCCACGCTGGTTTTCCCGTCGCCGGGTCCGGCGCTGGTCACCAAAAGAACTTTCTGCGTGTCGACGGTCCCGGAAAGCTTGAGATTGGTGCGCAATTGACGGTAGCATTCGCTGGTCACCGAATAAGGCGCCTGGCGAACCACATGGTACAGATCGATCCCCTCGAGATCATGGTCGTCCTCGGCATGGCAGATCATTCCCAGTAAGGGGACATGAAGATGACGCATGACATCGCTGGGCGTGCGAACCAGGTCATTAAGCATTTCGATGGCAAACGCCAGTCCAACCCCGAGGGCCAAACCGAAAAAGATACCCATCGAAAGGTAGAAGAGCAGATTAGGAGCGCTTCTCTCTCTCGGAGGAATCGCCCGTAACATCGGCTTGATTTTGGAGAGTTCCGGATCGTCGATTAACGCCTTTACCTTTTCAATCTGCGTATTGATACTCTGCAGAAGCTGTTGTCTATCCTCACGTTTCACATAAGTACGATCATACTGATCGCGGATACCGCTCAAAACCGCATGTTCCTCTCTGGATTTTCTCAATTCTTCCTGGCGGGACGTCAACTCTTCCATTGAGGCTGCCACTTCATCGTTGGTGACGATATAAATCCGCTTGCGTTCGATATCGCCGATTTCATTCTGTCGATAGGCCAGATCTTCCCTGGCCTGACGCAGGGAATTTCGTATTTCCATCACCCGCGTGTGGTTTTCTCCAAACCGGGCAAGCATCTCGGCCTGTTGTACTTCCAAAAGCGCGATCCGCTGCCGCATGGTGGTCGCTACCGGATCCCGTTCGATCAATTCCCGGACCACCTCGTCATATTCTCCTTCTGCTCGGCGCCGAGCCGATTCCAGCAAACTGGAAAAACGCTTCACCTCCCCTTCCAGCCGGCTGACATCCGTTTCCAGATTCCCGAGTTTTTCATCCAAAAAATCACGAAATTGATTTCCGCCAAGATTCGCTATTTGTGCAATGGGGGCCTGCCTTCGAAAGCGGTCCAATTCACGATCCAGGTCGGTGATTTCTTTCTGCAAATCTCCCTGCTGTTTATTTAACTGCGTTATACGAGCACGGAAATCGGCCTTGGCCCGGCCATCCTCCTGTTGGTAGAACATGTCTATTAACCTGTTAACGACCTCAGCGCATTCCTGCTTTCCCTTGCTCCCTGAACAGGTCATGGCCACGCGGATATAAGTAGCATCGCGTTGCGCCACAATCGATAAATTCTTTTGTAGATCCTTCAAAGCCCTTATGACAGCTTTTGCCTGATCCGCTTCATCATGACCTTCCCCATTTTCATTGCCGTTGCCGTTTTTTGTAAATAAAGATAAAATGGGACCAGAAAATCGCTTCCACCGGGACTTATGAAATTGTTTATACCAGGCTAAATCCTGAATCGTATCAAGTTTGATAAATTCCTCTAAAGTACCCGGCGATTTCAACATCTCCGCCTTGGTATTCCGGAATTGAAACTGCACGTCCCGATTGATCGAAGGTTGGCCGATTTCCATGGGATCGGTCAGGCCTTGTGGAAGGACATCAATTCCGCTTACCGCAGTATATTCAGGCCAACAGGTTTTTTTAGCGAACCACAATCCCAGAAACAGGACTGAAAACAGCATCGTTAAAATCACAATCATCCAGATATGGCGGCGCAGAATGCCCAGTATTTCCTTCGGGGTTATCTGCGGTGTTATCATCATGGGCGAACGCGGACCTCCGGGAGAGGTTATAGCTCCTGTATTTCTTGGTTGTATCTGTCCACTCATCGGATATCTCCTCTTTGGGGGCCAATTCGGTTCTTCCGGTCCGGCCCACTCGTCATACCATAACGATTTTCGCTATAAGCACTAATTAGACATTCGTTGAATCGCTTCTTTAAGCCATACGGCTTCCGGCTCCGGCAAGGCCTCCCCGGGAATCGCCAGCGCCTGCTGATACGCCGCCAGGGCGTCCTTCTTTTTCCCAAGACCTTCCTGAGCCAATCCGAGATGTTTATAGACATCCCATGGGGCGCCTCTGCCGGCGTATTCATAGTACTGGATCGCCATTTGGGCTTTTTGGACGGCTTCTTCATGCTTGCCGGCCTTGGCCAGCGTGTAGGCGTAGGTATCCATAACCGTCGGGTTTTCGGGCCTGACGGCAAATGCACGGCCGGCAAATTCCACCGCTTCGTCCAATCGCTCATTGTTATCCGCTAGCAGATAGGCCAGGTTATTCAATACCGTGCTGTTGTCGGGTTGGATTTCCAGAATTTGCTCCAGCACCCCGATGCCGTCCATAAGATAGCGTCGATCCGCCGTTTTGGCATACGCCAGGATCAGAACATTGGCTTTATCCATCGCAAAACGAATCCAGATCGGCTTATCCGAACCAACCAGCTCCATGCATTTATCGATATAGGTCAACGCACGATTGTACTGGCCGCCCTCCCGGGTCAGCGTAAACATCATCAGTTGTGTCGGAACAGAACTCGGATTAGCGTCCATTTGCTTCTGGCACCATTTTTCCACTTCTTCCGGGCCGACCATCTGGAGCATATTTCTCAGCACGCCCAGCATCAGCCTGTCATTGGTGCCGCATTTTTCCAGTGCTCTGTAGTAATAATTGACCGCTTCAATACCACTGCCTTTTTTCTTTTGTGCCTGCGCAATCTGGGAATAAGCCAGGGCGGCAAACGCCTCCTCATCGGTATATTCAGAAGCGATCTTCAACAATTGATCATACTCTCCATTTTGCACAAGGCTTTCCAGATACAGATCCAGCTTGGCGGCGTGTTCGTATGTTTGGGGACTGAGATCCCACGCCTTTTTAAGTAGCGCCTTGGCCTGTTCATAATTCTTATGCCGTAACGCAAACGTACCCGCCTGCATCAGCCACTGCGGATCATCAGGATATTTTTTCAGCGTTTCATTGTAGAACTCCACCAGGGCTTTCTCGTTCCTCGTCCGCGCGTATAATTCCTCCAGCATGGTTCTTGCACGGGGCGGCGCCTGGGGATCCTTAATCGCTTCCGTCAATTCCGCAATCGCCGCATCATACTTGCCCTGCTGTTGATACACCACCGCCAACTCCACTCGAATCTGTGGATGCGGCTGCGCATTCAGGGCCTTGCGCAGATCCTCTATCGCCCGCGGCAGATCATTCTGCAACCGGAAAAGCTGTCCACGAAGCCGGCGCGCCATGGGATTCTCAGGCTCCCCTTCCAAGACCCGGTTGGTCAATTGCATCGCCTCTTCCAGGCGTCCCTCCGCCATCGACAGCCAGGCTTCCAGCAGCATGCCAAGAGGATCATCGGGATAACGATCCAGGTAGCTGGCCAATCGCTTTTTGGTCTGCTCCCGGTCAAGCCCCTTATCCAAAAACATCTGGATCTGCAGAAGTTCATTTTGTGGGGTATTCTCCACGCTCAGCAATTCCCCAAGATACTGTCGGAGAGCCTCATTGTCGTTTTGGCCGACCGCGACGGCAATCAATCCGCGAAGAAGAGCGGGATCGGTCGGACTTTTCTGATACAGTTCCATTAAAATCTGTCTGGCTTTCTCATATTGGCTGTCCCGCAGATAGGATTGCCACAGCACCATAGGACTGTTTTGAAATATTTGTTCGGCTACCTGCTGCTGGCCGGTAACACGAAGGTATTCTGCATATCTGTGTAACACAGCGCTATTGTTCGGTTCTATCGTTAAGGCTTGTTTCAACGTCGTTTCGCAAATGTCGTAAAACGCTTTTTGTTGTTGTGCATCCGTTTCCTTTTGAGCCATCCGGAATGCCAGATCGCTTAGCAGAGCCGCATGATTGACACTGGGATAACCGCGGAAGAGTTGTTGACGGATCGCCAGGGCCTGATTCGGCTTATAATCCTTGATATACTCTGCGTACAGGCTTACCAAGCCGATATCCTTGGGATTCAGCATCATAGCGTGGGCCAATGCCCGCCCTAGCTCTTCGGCCCGCTCGGAATCCGCCGGCCCGGAACTCTGCTGAAAACGATCAAACAGGATGGTCGCTTTTTGACGGGCGATTCCCGGATTTAAGGGGGCAATCCGGGATGCTTCAGAGATATCTTTTATCGCCTCGGCAGGCTGTTGAAGATCCCATCTGATCTGACTGCGGACCGTATAGGCCTGGGCAAACAGGGGACGTCGATCAAGCACGGAATTAATCCGGCGCAAAGCCTCTTCCAGTTGTCCCTGCACCTGGACCAGTCGGGCCGCAAAAAATTGCCCGTTGCTTTGATCCAGATTATCCGTCTTTACCTGTTCCACCAGACGGGCCGCGGTATCATACTCTTTGTTGGCCAGAGCCAAATTAAAATAAGCCTGAACCGCCTGAAGCTTTTGTTTGTCGTCTTTGGCGGCAGATATCGCGTTTTGGTAATACGAGGCGGCCTTTTCATAGTCCTGCCCGGCGAGTTCAGCCAATGCGATCGATTGTTCCGGGGAATCAGGAATTTTGTCCCGGACAGCCTGCATGGCAATCTCGCTCCTGCGCTGCGGAGAAACATTTGCCGGATCCGGTTCTTCCAGAATCTGCCGATAGATCGCCATACCGATCCGTTCGTTGTCCGGACACTGCGCCAGATACGTGTCGCAAAGACGTCGCGCCCCGGCGACGTCGTTTTGAGAAACATACCAGTCGCAGACCACGATCATCATTTCGAAGTTTACCCTGCTCGGATCGCGATGCAACAACTCTTCCAGACGTCGGGCCAGTTCCGGCTGAAATTGAGCCATCTCCTCTCGAAGCGTTTTCATTTTTTCGGCAGTATCCGGCTGGCTGCCGCCCAGTTCCAATTGAGCGATTTCCTGATTTTTACGAGTAATTTTACCCTGGACTAAAGCCAATTCAGCCTCCATCCGCAAAAGATCGTCCGGCGGAAGCTTATCCATTTCGATCTTTGCCTCCTCATACAGTCCGCCTTCGATATACACACGGGCTTTCAAGGCAATACTCTGGGGTGTCTGGCCATACAAACGGTCATATTCACGGATCGCGCCCAGAGCAATCTGCGTTTGACGAATCTCCAAACGGGCTTTGGCGTAATCCAGGAGAACTTGTGGTTCGAGCAGGGCCATACTATATGCGGAGTTCGAAAAAATAGCATCATGCAGCAGTTCCACGCGAACACCGAGCTTATCCTGATCGTCGCAGATACCGGCCAGCGCATAGGCCAGGAAAGGATCGGTTCTTTCAATGGCGGAGAGCTGCTGATGTGTCGAATAAAGCAATCTCATGGCCTCGATCCGATCGCCCTCGATCAACGCCTCCATCCCCCGCCATTTTCCGACAATCGGATTATCCTCGGCGCTCATATGGATCTGTTCGATCTTGTGTTTGGCATCTTTGAACCGGGTAATGTAGTCTTGCTTCTCTTGGACAGACTTGGCTTTCAGGGCCAAATCCACATACCATTGCGCCTGCAGAGAATACAACTGGTATCGATGATTCAGATTGGCCGCCTGCCGAGGTCCGGTGGTCTCCTGAGCGTCGGGATAATGCAAGGCCTCTGAAACCAGCTTTACAGCCCGTTCAAAGTCCTCCTCTTTACGATTCACGGCACGATTTCGATAGTACAGCTGTGCCGCATGAATGGCGAGACGCACATCCTGCGGCTTCAAAGAGATGGCCTTTTCGATCATCTCAATGGCTTCGGCGAGTTTATTGCGGCCTTGATAGTATTGGGACAACGCAAAAAAGGCCTGATCGGCATCCGGACTGGTGCTAAATCGCTCCACTATCGCTTCGAATTCGGTCTGAAAAGGCTCGATGCTTTCCCCATTGAGCATAGCCAGATTCAGTCGCGTCTGCAGGAGATTGATATTCGCTTCTACCGAATCCGGCGTCAGAGACACCGCATGGGAGAGGATCTCATCCGCTCGCTGGTATCCTTTTTGTTCTGCCTCGACTATGCCGCGCCCCTGCTCGATCCGTCCTTTAATGATCTCGATATCGGCCAGATATTTATACAGTTCGGGATTGCCGGGTTGTAATTGCCTGGCTTGTTCGAGCAGTTCTTTGGCTTCGTCCAGGATTTTTTCCCGTTGGGTTTCCTGTCCCAAACGCACCATTTCCAGCTTGGAACGTCCCAGGGCGATCCATGCAAATAGTTCCGGTTCCTGACCCAGATCTTCAAACACCTTAAGCCAGGCTTGCGCTTCATCCCGCACGACGCCCCAGACATTCGGATTTCCCGTATCCGCGCTCTCGTAAACGAATTCTACGATCCTGCGATGGGCTTCCAGGTTTTTCGGGTCCAGAGTAAGGATCAGCCGCCAGTTGGCGATCGCCCGATCCCAGGCCGGTTCGTGATAGAGAGGGTCTTCTTTAGGCACATCACGGTGATCTAATAGGAACAGATTTTGGCAGGCTGTAAATAAAATTTCGATCCTTTGTTGATCACTGGTTTGCGTATCGGTACCCTTGGCGCCTCGATATGCCTTGGAAAATGCTTTCTCCGCGGCTTTGTAGTCCCCCCGGGCGATCGCTTCGGTGGCATTGTCTAAAGATTCTTGCACATTTACGGGTCCATACCGTTCCCATACATACAAACCTGCTGATCCGGCCAGAATCACAACCAGCATCAAACCAAGAACCGCGACTTTCACATTCAGTTTTTTTCGCGCCATGTATATTCCTCTGCTTTAGGGTGATTGCCTTTCCTGTTTGTTGTTGCCTCTGCTACGGTTGGACGTCACCCTCCTGCCGTTTGTCTTGTTTCGTATTGACGGTTTCCCAGTCCGGCCAGTGCTGTCTCTCTAAAAGCGGCAACAGACGGCAGATCAATGCTTCGCTGGCCGCCTTAATCTGGTCCGTATCGGCCTGCACTGTCGTCGTACCGGTCTTGCCGTAAAAACTCCATTCTACCTTGGAGAAAAAGGAATGTTTGCCGAAGATATTGCCGCCCAGTATTGTTCGTGCTTCGTTGCGGTCGTCGGCATAATGCCCGTTCACCCGGAAGAAATAAAGGACCGATATCTTCTCCGAAGCACGCATAGACATATAGCCGCTGCGTTCAAAATGCAAACAACGAACCGACAGATCGCGCATCCGGTTGTCCATCGAAAGGCGCAACTCAAGCGATTGAGAGCCTGCGGGAAGGAAACCCGATCCCAGATAGCATTCTTCCGGCACATGGGGAACCCGATCCGCTTTGCTGTAGTAGGTAATAAAGAGCCGACAAAAACGCGTCGGGCTCTCGGAAGCCGCTTCCTGGTCTTCCAATTCCAGGATGAGATAGCTGGATGTGCCTAATTCCTCCTCCATCCGGGCATCTAAACGTTCCTGTCCGATTTTCGAATAAGGAGCCAGACGATCTACCTCCAGAAGATCAAGGCTCTTGCGTAAGTCAATCGGCTCCTTGACCAAAAAAGCGCGGGTTGCCTTCAACGAGATATCCATCCCCAGGGCCGCCACCGCCAGGACAATCGCACAGACCGCAAAGGCCGGCTGCAGATAGGGTTTCATCCCGGGATTCATCGGCCGCCTCCGCTCTGCCGCTTTCGGACAACCACATCCGCCGCGCCCGCCGTCTCTTCGATAAGGAGGTTGCCCATGAACCAGGCTAAAATCCCATACAACATAAAGGCCAAAGGCAGCATCAGCAATCCGAGCATATCGTGATAGATCCCCTGGGCATATTTCGGATCCCAAAGCACATAGATCAACCCGGTTATCGTCACACGAACGATGTTGCAGAAAATCGCAATAGGAACCGTGCTGATCAGAAGAACCAACCGATGCGACAAAGGACGTTCGTGTAAATACGCCATCGCCACGCCCAGCGCCAAAAAAGCCATTAATAAGCGCATTCCGCTGCACGCCTCGGCCACATCCAGGGCGGGCTCCAACGGTTTCCCTTTGTAAACCACGTCGATCACAACTCCATTGGCGGTGGCCTGCAATTCCGGGATCCGATTGAGAAACCAGGTGGCCATGTCGGCCGCCCAGGTCCGCATGGGAATCGTCAGGGCCCGAAGAAACCGCTGCGGCAGAGGAACGGCAAAAAGAAGATACAGGATCGGCAACCAAGCATGGCGAAGAATCGGCCAGCCGCCCAGAAACAAGACGACCGCTCCCAGCGCCCCCACGACCGTCAATTGCTCCAGATACGTCATTCGAAACTGAACGATCATTAATAACAGCACCGCCAGAGACAACAGCAGCAAGAACAGCCCCAGCCAGTTTGTTTTCGGTCGGGCCTCAAGAAGCTGCTCTTTTCGCTGATTCAAAAAATACAAACTGAAAAGAGGAATAATCAGACCATGGGACCAGCTCGCATCATGGAACCACAAGGAGACGATCGGGTAAAGCTGGTATCGGAACAAATAGATAAACAGCACGGCAAGAATCCCGATCTTGATCCATGTATGGACCGAGACCTGCGACCATTGGGTCGCCTGTTGTCGGGGCAAACGTCCCTGTCCGTCAATCCGTTCGATCGTCTCATTCATGCGGTATACGCTAAAAAGAAATATGACCGGGGAAGGGGGAATTCCCATAGTCCCGATCCGCAAAATTGCGGTCGTAAATAAAACCAAAACCATACGTGGCGCGAAACGCGTTGCGCAACACAGCCAGCCATCGGCTGATTCCATGCGTGCCTACGTTAACTACATCATGCGGCTTGATGAAGAAATCGGGTTGAAGCCCTTTGGCGATCTTCTCCAGGTCGACCATGACGATCTCTTCCTGCATTAAACCCGCTTCATTGCGGCCAAGACGGCGAACGACTTCCACCTTCTTGGGCCAGGCCAGCTCATTCAGCCCCCCGGCGGCGGCAATGGCCATTTTCAGCGTCATCGGCCGTCCGGTTAAAGTGATGGTGCCGCCGTTATTGACATTGCCGGTCACATAGAACTCGCCGACCACATCGCCGGGCACGCTGATCCGATCCCCGGGCCGAATAACCACGTCATATCTCGGATCGCCGCTTTTAAACTTATCGACCGGGATTTCAATGACGCGCGATCGGGTTCGTTTGGCGCTCCATCCGGTATAATCCCAGACCGGAATATCCTCTGTTTTCGGTCCTCGGATCGATCCTGTCCGATCGACCGAAGGCGTTTGAGCCGTTTCATCCCTGACGCGCACCGGCTTCCACCTGCCGTCCTCAAAAATCCACTCGATGCGGGTCTCCGTCGGGTCGGATAATTCCGACTCTGTCGTCTCATTCAACGTTGCTGGTTGCCTGGCCGGATCGATCGGTTCGGGCGCCGCCAATGCCTCAAGCTCCGAATCGGCCGCCAGTTCCGCGGAAGCGATCATCACGCCGCCGCCAGGGGGATTCCCCCTGGTAAAGGGAGTGATGATCTCGAGCATCTCCTCTTCCAGCGTATCTTTGGGGGCCGGCTCGATCGTCCGGATCTCCGGGATTATACCCTCCCGTGTCGGTACTGTCGAATCGAATGGGGTTTCATACACATCCTCCGCCTCGATTGGCTCAGAATCGACGGGGACATCGCGAGCTACAAAAATGTGACTGACATTGAATTGTCCGACATCGCCTCCCAGCGCAATCGCATCGGAAAGACGGAAATTCGTACGCGGAATCGGGAATCGGCCGGAACGACCTATACCCCATCCGTAAATGGTAAAGTACCGGCTTTGGGATTCGAGCAAAAGAACGCTGACCGAAGGATTTTTTAAGACACTGGGGGAAAGAATATCGCGAATTTCATCTTCCAGCTTCTTTTCGGTCAAGCCCGCCGCCCGAACCTGCCCTACATCCGGAATCGATATCCGCCCGCTTTCCGTGACGATATAGTCGTTGACAAAGGGAAATCCCTCCCGCCGCAGTTCATAAATGCTGATCCGAACAACATCGCCGATTCCCAGAACATAGTCCTGTTCATAACTGATCAGATCCTCCGGCCGGGGAGGTTCGGCCCCCGCATACGTCGGATCGGGCTCTTCGGCAACACCCAGGTTTTCCAGGATAACATTGACCACCGGGACCGGCTGAAATCGACCGATTTGTTTTGGGTCTATTGCATCGTTGGAACACCCGACACAGGCCAGCGCCCATAGCAGTACGCCCGCTTCCAGGAATTTCACCTTGCTTCGTTTCATTGTGTTTACCCGTAACTGTAGTACGTTTCTTGATCCCTCGAATCAACGACCGATCCCGCGCCCCAGTCGACGATTGTTGTCTGTGGCATAAAACAACAACATCCTCCAAAGGCGCATATCCACTCTTGGCAACTGGAAAAGTATCGGTTCAATCCCGTCGTTTCTTAATCTCATATCTGTGGTAAAGTCATTTCCAGCCGAAAATTACGTTCATCCCGGCCACAGATTCGCTCTGTCCCGGGACAAACCGGTATTGTACATGAAAGGGGCGCCTTGAGCAAGTGAAATCGAAATGGCACAAAAAGACGGGGAAACACATAAATCCGACAAAAACTACTATTTCAGTCATTCACCCACCATGCCCTCATATCTCTCGTATGTTTCATGCCGTACATGTTTTCTACAGAGTGGAAACCGGTTTTGTTCATCGCCAATTTTAGGCCTGATAAATTCCCCATTTAGACTATTGAGACCCGGATTTCAGGAGAGACCCTATTTCAATGGTGTATCGCCGCTAAACTCTATTTTCCGATATGAAACGGCATGGATCACCTTGTAACCGTGGGATTTTTACTTTCTCAGCGTAATGTGAAAATACGTCATTTCCAGCATACGCACCCCATCCTGAAACAATTCGATCCGTGTGGGCAAAACTTTATCTACGTCGTGATTCCTGCGAAAGTTAAAGGCATGTCCATGAAGGACTCCTTCTCCAGCGTCAGATCGGTTCTCCACGCGATCTACGAGACGAGTCGATACGTCCTGTAAAAGCGTGGTTTTCAGCCCTTGTATTGCCGGCAGTTGCCGAAATACGCCGGCGTCGTACGGCTGGTAAACGACGCCTTCTACTTTCCTTGTTTCCATATCCGGCGCAGGCACATCCAGGTATCCCCCTCCCGCCAGAAACAGGGACAGGACCGCCTGGGCAATCGAGGGAGAACACAAAGAAGAATCCTCCGTTGACGCGGCAGGCTTTTCAACGGCATTAAAACCGTCCTGTTTCAACTGCCAGATGTACGTTCCGTCAGGCTCATCCGCCTCCACTGTCAGAGCACTGGCCGCCAGGCATATCCAATGTCGCTGCCGGGTGATGTATCGAGATCCATCCGATTGATATTGTGTCACCACGCAGTCCGCCTGAATCTGTGGACCATTGCAGGATATCGAGGCGATCCCGGAACCTTCCGTCGGAATGGAATCCGAGTGGGGGACGGCATTTTGGCAACCAGCGGCAAAGAAAAGACTCCCTACCGAAACGAAAAAACCGATCCGAACAATAGATTTCATGGTTCTACCCTTCTTTTGCCCAGATTGCCTTCCCTCCGGCCACCCGGTCGAAGCGGAACTTTTTACATAAGCCTGCCGATCTTTTATAACCGGCAGGCCCGATACAAATCGAATCACAGATTGGCCAGCTTCTCATACAGACTATAACGTGATTTCGCATCCGCGGTCGCCTGCTCCATCAGTTTGGCCGCGATTTCGGGCTTGGACTGCTTCAACGAACGATAACGTGTCTCGCCATAGGCATACTCTTCAAATGCCAGGGTCGGCGTCTTGGAATCGAGCTGCAGCGGATTTTTACCTTCGGCCAAAAGACGCGGATCGAATCGATACAGAGGCCAGTGTCCGCAGGCAACGGCTTTTTTCTGTTCTTCCAGTCCCATCGACATATTGAGTCCGTGGGCAATACAATGCGTATAGGCAATGATCAACGACGGGCCGTCATAGCTCTCGGCTTCCACAAATGCCTTGACCGTCTGGTTGGGATTGGCGCCGAGGGCCGTCTTGGCAACATAAATATTGCCGTAGGTCATCGCGATCAGGCCCATGTCCTTTTTAGGCATGGGCTTTCCGGCGGCGGCGAACTTGGCCACAGCCGCCCGCGGCGTAGACTTGGACATCTGCCCTCCGGTATTGGAATAGACTTCCGTATCCAAAACCAGAACATTGACATTTTCACCGCTGGCCAGCACATGGTCCAGACCGCCAAAGCCGATATCATACGCCCAGCCGTCCCCGCCGAGAACCCAGACACTCTTTTCGACAAGGTAATCGGCCACGGTAAGCAGCCGACTGCATTCGTCGCACCGGCTCTTTGTACAGGCCTTTTTCAGCCTCTCGACCCGTTCCCGCTGCGCCTCGATTCCCGCCTGCTCCTTCTGAGTTTCCATGCCCTGCTTGAGTTCTTCGGCCAGGGCCGTATCGACACAGCCGGCGGCGGCTACTTTATCCAGCAGTTCCAGGGCCATGACCTTGAATTTATTGACAGCCAGGCGCATACCCAAACCAAACTCGGCATTGTCTTCAAACAGGCTGTTACACCATGTCGGGCCCCGACCATCCGCACGGGTGGTGTAGGGCGTGGTCGGCAAATTCCCTCCGTAGATGGAAGAGCAGCCGGTCGCATTGGCGATCATGGCCCGATCCCCGAACAACTGGCTGATCAGCTTGACATTGGCCGTCTCGCCGCAGCCGGCGCAAGCGCCGCTGAATTCAAACAGCGCCGGCACCAACTGGCTGCCTTTAATGCTGCCCCGTTTGAATTTGCCTGGGTCGGTGTCAGGAATCGACAGGAAGAAATCCCAGTTTTCGCGCTCCAGCAACCGCAATGGTTCCTGTAATGCCATGTTGATGGCCTTCTTTCCGGTCGGCTGTCCATCCGCACCTTTTTCCTTGGCCGGGCAGTTGATCACACACGCCTGACAGCCGGTGCAGTCTTCCGGAGCCACCTGAACGGTGAATTTCATTCCGGAAAGCTCCTTGCCTTTGGCATCTGTGCTCTTGAAGGTTTCCGGTGCATTCCGGAGATGCTCCGGGTCATACGCCTTGATACGGATTGTGCCATGGGGGCAGACAAACGAGCACTGCCCGCATTGAATACAAAGATCCGGCTCCCAGACAGGGATATGTACGGCGATATTGCGTTTTTCGTATTTGGTCGTCCCGGTGGGAAATCGCCCGTCAATCGGCATTTTGCTCACAGGCAGATTGTCGCCGCGGCCGGCCATAATCTCGGCCGTTACGGTTCTGACGAATTCCGGGGCATCCTCCGGCACCCAACTGGCCATATGAAGCTGGCTGGTGGCCCTGGCGGGCACTTTAACCTGATAAATTTTATCCAGAGCCGCATCAACGGCGTCATTGTTCATCTTGACGATCTTTTCGCCCTTGCGGCCATACGTCTTTTTGATCGCATTCTTGATGGCCGTGACGGCGGTATTGGCATCAATCACGCCGCTGATCTTGAAAAAGGCCGTCTGCATGATGACATTGATACGCGCCCCAAGGCCCAGATCCTCGGCAATTTGAATGGCGTCAATGACATAAAACTGAAGCTTCTTTTTAATGATTTGTTCCTGCACCTCAAAGGGGAGGGTATTCCAGATTTCATTGGGTCCATGGGAACTGGTCAGCAGAAACGTCCCGCCGTCCCTGGCGTTGGAAAGCATATCATATTTTTCGAGGAAGCTGGGATTATGGCAGGCCACAAAATTGGCCTTGTCGATCAGATAAGGGCTGCGGATGGGTTCTCCGCCGAATCGCAGATGCGAGACGGTGACCGCCCCGGCTTTTTTGGAATCGTATACAAAATAGCCCTGCGCATAATTGTCGGTCTCTTCTCCGATGATCTTGATGGAGTTCTTATTGGCCCCGACCGTCCCGTCCGAACCCAGGCCATAGAACATGGCCGTATAGGCCTTGCCGGAAATGTGGAACGAAGGATCAAAATCCAGACTGGTGTTTGTCACATCGTCCTTGATGCCGATGGTGAAATGATTTTTGGGCTTCTTGGCATCGAGGTTGTCAAAGACCGACTTGACCATGGCCGGCGTGAATTCCTTGCTTCCCAAACCATACCGGCCGCCAATGACCGCCGGATACTCCTTGAAAGACGCCAATCCATTATCCATGGCTTCGCCGATGGCCGTGCGAATATCGATATACATCGGCTCGCCGATGCTGCCCGGCTCCTTGGTTCGGTCCAGCACGGCGATCTTCTTCACTGTCGCCGGCAGGGACTCTACAAAATGTTTTGTGCTGAAGGGCCGGTACAAACGGACCTTGATCAGACCGACCTTCTGGCCCTGGCCGACCAGATAATCCACCGTTTCATGGACCGTTTCCGCCCCGGAACCCATCACGATGATGACCTTCTCGGCATCCGGAGCGCCAAAGTAATCATACAGCCTGTAACGGCGTCCGACGATTTTTTCAAATCGGGCCATCGCCTCGGCGACGATATCCGGACAGGCCAGATAGAAGGGATTGACCGTTTCCCGCCCCTGGAAATAGACATCCGGATTCTGGGCGGTTCCGCCAAGCGTTGGACGGTCGGGCGTCAGGGCTCGGGACTTGTGAGCGGCAATTAGATTGTCATCGATCATGGCTTTCATATCGTCATAGGTCAGTTCTTCGACCTTCTGGACTTCGTGACTGGTTCGGAAGCCGTCAAAAAAGTGTAAAAACGGAACCCGGCTGGCCAATGTCGCCTGCTGGCAGATCAGCGCCAGGTCCATGACTTCCTGCACGTTGCCCGAAGCGATCATGGCGTAGCCCGTCTGGCGGCAGGCCATCACATCCGAATGATCGCCGAAGATGCTCAGGGCCGAACAAGCCAGCGAACGGGCCGAAACATGAAACACCGTCGGCAGCAGTTCGCCGGCGATTTTATACATATTGGGAATCATCAGAAGCAGGCCCTGGGAGGCAGTAAACGTGGTCACCAGGGCCCCGGATGCCAACGCACCGTGGACAGCCCCTGCTGCTCCGCCTTCGGACTGCATTTCCGTTACGGAGGGGATGCTGCCCCAGATATTGGGTATGCCGGCGGCTGTTTTCTCGTCGGCCATCTCGCCCATGGACGAACTGGGCGTAATCGGATAAATCGCGATCACCTCATTGGTCGCATGGGCCACATGGGCAACCGCTGTATTTCCATCAATCGTCACCATCTTGCGCTTCATACAATCTCTCCGCTGCTTCTGTGTACTTTGTTCTCTGTGGGACAGGCCCGGCCGGACCCGACGCAAAGACCACCATAGGTTATAGGAGAAGTCTTTATAGCATCTTTAAATCCCCTTGGCAACGTCTTTTTCCTTGAAATCGGCAGCCTGCCGGGTATAATAGCAATACGAGGCGGAAGGAGAGAATCCAAATGAATAGGAAGTAGTAACGGAGAACGGTGGTGAAAAGAATCTCTCTTCCGGCAGTCTGCCTGTTTTGTCTGCTCCCCGGCGTAAATCTCTTTGCACAGCCGATCATTATCGATCACTCAGCGTTTGCCCTGTTTCAGGGTATCCCCGATGATTGGATCAAACAAATCCGATCAAATCTACATATTTCCTATCAGCATACCTCTCATGGTTCTCAACTGATTACCGGCATGGATGCCCTGGAGAAATTTCCCGCATTCGACGACCGGTTTGCATGGTCCGACAGCGGGACTGTCGGGACTCTGGATCTGGATGATTACGGTATCCCAGGGATACCCGATCTGAGCCAGGGAGATTATATCGACTCCTACGGCGTGACTCCCTGGGTAACGGCCACCCGGAATCTGCTGGATCATCCCGCCAACGCCCATGTCAATGTCATTGTCTGGTCCTGGTGTGATATCGGGGGACATAACATCGACCGCTATCTGACCCATATGGAAATCCTGATTGCCGAATACCCGGATGTGCATTTTGTCTTCATGACCGGGCACGCCAACGGCGGCGGCGAGGGAGATTCGTCCGATGCTCGTAACCGAATCATCCGGCAACACTGTCTTGAAAACGACCGGATCCTGTTCGACTTCGCCGATATCGAGAATTATGATCCGGACAGCAAATACTATCTTAATAAGCGACTCAATGACACCCTGGATTACGATAGCGATGGAAACGGCTCGCGAGACCGCAATTGGGCGGCGGAATATCTTCAGGCCCATCCTGGTTCTCAGCTTTATGATCTGGTCTGGGGAATCGATGGCTATTCCGGCTGCAGCTCGTGCGCCCATTCCGACGGCGGCAACAACGCCGCCCGTCTCAACTGTGTTCTTAAGGGCATGGCCGCATGGGTCCTCTGGGCAAGACTGGCAGGATGGGACGGCACGCCCGAATTCACCTGTCCGGATGCCGATGGCCTTGATATTGTCAGCATGAAAGAGTTTGAAGCGATTGCCGCAAGCTGGCATCTGGGAGGAGCCGATCTGGTTGGTGATTTCAACGGCGACAGCTTCGTGGACTTGCACGATATCGCCATTTTGATAAATCAGTGGCTGATGAGCTGCCAACCACAGTAATCCTAATAGCGATACAACTACTTGGCAGACAGCCTTCTGATGATCTCCATGCAGGCCCGGCCATTGTGATAAGGGCCTTTCCACTCGGAAATTTTCTGTTCGGTCGGATCGTGTTTGTCCCGAGCCCGTCCGAACCATTCCCCATGCGTGCGATCGACAATATTCTGCTGGATAAACCGCCAGTTCCGCAGCGCCGTCTCCCGATACAATCGGTCGCCGGTAAGCTGGTACAGGTCCAAATAACCGACCACCGTTTCGGCCTGCGGCCACCAGTCCTTGGCCCTGTTGGTAACGCCGGTCAGGGTCCCTTCATAAAACAGTCCCCCATCTGTATCGACTCCCCGCAGCAGGACCGCCCTGCCGATCCCCCGGGCGATCCGATTGGCCCGCTCCAACCGGTCGGCATCCTGCAGAACGATCGCGGCATCCCGTATCAGCCAGGCCGCCTCGATATCATGCCCATAGGATGTCATTTCGGGCTGGATCGGATTCCACTCGGCATCAAAAAAGAGCCGGCAATACCGCTGCCCCGGATCATAGATATGCTCGGCAAAGACATCCACCAATCCTTCCAGGGCTTCTCGCACCGTGGCATCCCGCCAGACCCGGTACAGATTGGTATAGGCCTCCAGCAGGTGCAGGTGCGTGTTCATGGTCTTGATCCCGCCGTCGATTCCGTAGGCGATCGTGGATTTTTCCGCCCGCTGCCAGGTGCGGGAGAACGATTCGTAATAGCCGCCGTTTTCGGTGTCTCTGCACGACGCTTCCAGGCGACGGAACAGTTTTTTAAGCGATTCCAGCGTTTCCCAGCTCGGCATAGCGCGATAATATTCGGCCAGGGCATAGACCACAAAGGCATTGCCGTACAGTTCCTTTTTGTCCTCCAGCGGGGTTCCTTTGGCGTCCAGCATCCAGTAATAGCCTCCCTTTTCCTTGTCCAGAAAATAGTCGTCGAGGTATGTATAGGCCCGCCGGGCCGCATCGAGGTATGGTTTGTCGTCTCGGAACCGATAGGCGGCCGAAAATGTCCACAGCAGCCGGGCATTGAGCACCAATCCCTTGGGCGCATCAGGCAGGGCCGTGCCGTCATGGAACGCCCTGCCGACAAATCCGCCGTTCGTTTCATCGATGCCATGGGCCAGCCAGAAAGCCAGAATATTGTCAAACAGCTCCTTCTGAGCCTCCTGAATCCATTGTTCCGTTACCTGTTTTTCGGAAGTTGCCGCGATTTGCTGGTGTAAAATATCTTTGGTTTGTTCGAGACGATTCATCGGCTCGGCGGCCGGCAGAAAAGAATTACCGATCAAAAAAAACCCGGTAATCAGAGAAGGAATTCCTTTCATTGTAAACCTCCTTATTCTTCGCGTTCGAGAAGAACAACAATCCAGCCTCGTACATTGAGCGACTCGGCAGCCCCGCCAAAACTGTGGATGTCACGAATCGTCCAGCCCGCCGAAAGGTATTCGCTCAGGTGCTCTTCAATATAGCCGTGCTTATCCGCATAGGAACTCTTGATCCATTTGCCCTCCATATAGGCCATACTGTCAACATAAATCGTAACCAGTTTCTGCATTGGCTATCTCTCCTGATCAGGCCGTCTTTGCCGGTTCTCCATGAGCATTGATCCCCTGAATCTGCTTTCATACAGACGCCCAGACTACCACACCTGAACCATGAAATCAAACGGGATTGTTCAGCCTTCCATTTACTGATCGTAAGCGGTTTTGTGTTTTCTATGGGACAGACTTGACGGGACAGAGAATTACGGGTAGTATAGAGTTTGTTGGCTTAGTTCTGGTTTATACGTCGGAGGTATAACTATGTGTGCAGAGCATGTCCATTCGCACGGAATTCCCTGTGGTTGCTGTATGTCCAGGGCCGCCTTTGCGCTGAATCGGCGCCAGTTCATGACCGGCGTGGGAGCCGGACTGGCGGCGCCCGCTTTGGCCGCCTCGGTCCTGGCGCAGGTGAAACGACCCAGTGACATCCCCTTGTTTAAGGCCCCTGCCCCGCGGCCGCTGGTGATTCAGCCGGTGCTCACCGTGACCCTGTTTCAGCGGCATCACCAGACCAGTTGGAGGTCCTGGGGAGGAATTCACACCGAGGAGGATATCCGGCAGGAGCAAAAGCGGATCGGCGAGGAATTAGCCAAGATCCAGGCCGACAGCGAATTTGCCATGGAGGTTCGCCCGCTGGTGACGCTCAACGATCCCGCCAAGGCCGCCGAATTGGCTAAGGGAGATCATGATATCATGTTGATCTATGCGGCCAATGCATGGCTCAACGTCCTGGAAAACCTGACCAACCCAAACAAATGGACGATGGTCTTTGTCCGGCATAAATCCGGGCCTGTCTATTTATGGTACGAGATTGCCCACAATCGATACCTCCGCAAGACCGTGGACCAGTACGGACAGCCGGGGGTGGATTATCAGGATGTGGTCGTGGATCGGCTGGATGAGTTGCAGTGGCGTTTCCGGGCGCTGTATGGGCTAAAAAATACGCTGGGCAAGCGGATCGTGGCCGTCGGCGGACCGTCCGGCTGGGGCGAAGGCGGGCAAAAAGCCCCGGAGATCACAAAAAACCTCTGGAAGATGGATCTGCGCACCCTCGAATACAAGGACTTGGGTGAGATGATTAAAAAGGCCCGGGCCAATCAAATCCTGGTGAATTATTGCAATGCCTGTGCAGAGCAATTTCTCAAACGACAGGGAATCACTCTGGAAACCGAGCCGGCTTTTGTGCGGAACGCCTTTCTTTTGACGGAGGTATTCAAGGATGTGATGCACCAGCACCAGACCGATTCGATCACGATCAACCACTGTATGGGCACGATTATGCCCATTTCCGAGACGACAGCCTGTCTGCCGCTGATGCTGCTCAACGATGAAGGGTATCAGGCCTATTGCGAAAGCGATTTTGTTGTGATCCCATCCGGGATCCTGCTGCACCATATGTCATCCCAACCGGTCTTTCTAAACGATCCGACGTATCCGCATGATAACGTTGTCACCATGGCGCACTGTACCGCGCCGAGCAAAATGGATGGTAAGAACTACGAATCTGTCCGGATCCTGACCCATTTTGAATCGGACTACGGCGCTGCTCCCAAAGTGGCGATGAAGGTGGGACAAACCATGACGGTCATTGATCCCGATTTCGACGCCAAGGTCTGGCTCGGTTTCGAGGCTGAGGTGATCGACAATCCGTTCCTGGATATTTGTCGTTCTCAGACGGATATCCACATCAAAGGCGATTGCGAAACGCTTGTCGCCCAGACGCGGGGCTTCCACTGGATGGCCTCCTATGGCAACTATCTGCGGGAGACGGGATACGCCCTGAAAAAAGTCGGCATCGCCTGGAATAATTTGAGCAAGAAAGCCTAAGCTTCCTGACGGGAGGCGGAAGAGGACGACGGGACGGCGCCTTGTGCACGTCCCGTTTCCATTCTGTTATCCATTAAATCAGCGAGGGTAAAATGACAAGGATTACGGATTGGTCAAACCTTCCCGGACAGCGTATTTGGTCAGTCCGGCCACGTTGTGAATACCAAGTTTTTCCATGATATGCTCCCGGTGCGAATCGACGGTTTTCACGCTCAAATTGAGCGTTTTGGCGATTTCTTTGGTCGTTCTGCCCTCGGCGACCAGTTGCAGGACCTCCATTTCCCGGCTGGAAAGCCCTTCCGTCTCCGTCCATTTGGGATTGGTCAGCATATTGACGTAATCATTAAAAATCACCCGAGCGATCTTGCTGCACAGATAGGTCTCCCCCTGGATCATGGTGTCGATGCCCTCCATGAGTTCGCCAAATGCGGATTCTTTAAGCATGTACCCGCTGGCTCCGGCTTTCAGCATTTTGGCGACAATCGTGCCGTCCGAATGCGTCGACAGGGCCATAACTTTGAGCCTGGGATTGTTCTGAACCATCTGGCGTGTAGCTTCAATTCCGTTGAGATTCGGCATCCCGATATCCATGATCACGATATCGGGGGCAAGTTCCAAAACCTTTTGGACCGCTTCCCTTCCATCGGCCGCCTGACCGACGACCTCGATATCCGCGCGTTTTTTCAGCAGAGCACACATGCCTTCCCGCATGATTTCATGATCGTCGGCCATGAAGACTCTGATGCTCATATCTCGTTTCCGTCGGTCTTCCTGTCAATCTCGCCTTGTTTCTCTCTATAGAACTGTACTATAATCGGAAAACGCTTCAAAATCAATCTTGTTTTTGATAATTTTTCCCTCGCCTGTCGAATCGTCCTGCCTTCTTTTCTTTACGAATCTCCGATAACAAACCGGACCGGGCCCGTGAAACCCGATTTCAAAAGGGGAACTTAAAATGGATGGTTTGAGTAAACGACAAGAGGAAAAGATCGACGAATCGAATGTCTCCGGATTAGCCTTTGTATTCCTGATCTCAGGAGGCGGCCGGCACGTTCCAGCTTTGTTCGACAAACCGGTTTCTGGCTTCGGCAATCAGGGCGAGCATGCGGTCCGCCTGCGTGCGGATTTCCTGGTCGGGGTGCGTAACCCGGCCGTTCCATTTCTGGTACTCCTCATTGAGACGTCGCCGAATCTCCTCCGACGGCATGGTCTCGGTAATCCCCAAAAGAAACCGGATGTCCTCGATGCAATGGGTATTGATGGGGAGGGATTTTTGGGCCAGGGCACGGAATTTGTCCCGGTCGATCTTGAGCAATTCCGCCACACGGGTCAATTGGTCGGTCTGATCGCGATCCACATTACCCTCGGCGGCGACGACGCGCAACACCAGGCGAATTGTATTATAACGATCCACGATCGAAGCGTTTTGCGCCAGGCTGCGACAGATCGCTTCGGCGTCAAAATCCTCCTGCATCGCCCTTTGTACCGCCTGATCCAGGGCCGCCAGAAGACGAACCGACTTTTCCCGGCTGTCCGGAGCCCCCGAAACGCCCTGATTCCTCTTTTCGATCCACTCGCGAATGGCGAAAAGGCCTTTGTCGGAAGGCCCCTGCTCCTCCATAGCCGCGGCCACCGCCAATTGAATCATCATCCCTTCTACCTTCTGGAAGGATTCGCGAAGATCGATATAGCCCGCTTCGTGGTTGTCATAGGGAAAGGTCGTTGCCGTGCTTAGCAGCTCCTTTTCACTGGACCGATTCAGCAGCGAGATGACGAATTTAAGCTGCCGTTGTCCCTGGCGGGGAAACTTTAAAACCGAACAGGGGATCGAACCGATCGTCACCCAGTTGGCCAGAACGGATATTTTGCGGGGTACTCTTCCATTATGAGCCAACAGACAGAAGGCGGGCGAATCCTCCATCTGCCATTGCGGCAGAATCGACAATACGGGGTGCGCGTTATTCTGTCCTTCGGTTACATCAAATGCGATCGCCTGAACGTCGGTATCGCAATTGTTATGCGGAACCCGGAGCTGGCCGCGCATTTTGATTACTAATCCCGGCACGAACGAACCGTTATATTCGATCTGGGAGCGGTCGATCTTGCACATAAAACGTTCTCGATCCACAGGTCCGGCCGTGGCGCTGCGCCGCCCCGGCATGCGCATCCCGCTGCCGGTCATGCGTAAATAAACCAGCCAGATCACCGCTAACACAACGACAACGCCGACTTCCAGCATAGGCTCCCGTCTAAGGTCCCTATTCGACCTTAAATCCTTCCATTTCCGTGGCCTTGTGAGCCACATTGTCCTCGCTCATTTCGCCGTTTTCTCCGACGCAGAAATTCACCTCCAGAACACGGCCCGATTCCTCATCCTGAAACGTACAATGCATCCGCTGGTTGAGATCATAGCTGTAGGTCACTTTGATGGGGCGGTTGGCAGGCCGATCGGGGGGCAATTCAAAGATCTCGGTGGCTATTTTATTGACATAGTCCGGATCCGTGTCTTCTCCCTGGGTGATCGTCACCTGCAATTCGGTCTGGCCGTCCACCATCGTAAAGAACCGCTGGGTCGACTCGCAGGGCAACGGCGTATTCTTTTTCAGGATGATCGAATTCTGCACCACATATTGCCCGGTCTCTTCGTCCCGCGGTGCACAGATGGTTCCGTAGCTGTGATTGCAGACGTCCTTTAGCTTGACGTCGCGCAGCCCGCCGGCGACGCCCCTGTCGATTTCGGAAGGATCCTCGCGCAGTTTGATCAGGCCGGCATGGATCGCCGCGCCCAGGGCCACACATTCATCGACATTGACCGCCGCTTCGGGGGCCTTGCCGAATTTCTTTTCCAGGCGGCTGTGAATCATGGGAATGCGCGTGCTCCCTCCCACAAGAAGGATTTTGTTGATATCGGACGGATTGCATTGGGCTTCCTGCAGGGTCACTTCCACCAGCATATCGGCGCGTGCAATCAACGGTGCGATCGCCTCTTCGAACTGTTCCCGGGTGATCTCAACCCGCATGCTTCCGGCCTGCCCATAGAGCATTTTCTTGGCGGAGGGACGACGGGAGAGGGTCTTTTTCAGGTCCTCGGCTTCATCTTCGTATTTGGCCTGGGCTTCGTCGTCCACCAGCAATTCGGCATGGAATTTCTCCCGATAGGCCTTTTGGAACATCTCCAGGATTTTCTGATCGAAATCGATGCCTCCCAGCGCGTGATCCCCCTGGGAACAGACGATGTTAATGTCTTTGTTCTGGACGTCCAGGATCGTCACATCAAAGGTTCCGCCGCCCAGATCGTAGACAAGAACGCGGCCGGTCACTTCGCAGGCGGTCGCATAATGCAGGGCCGCCGCCACCGGCTCATTGACGATGCCGATCACATTGAGTCCGGCCATCCGGCCGGCGTCCATCGTCGCCTTGCGGCGCACTTCGTCGAAATGGGCGGGTACGGAGATCACGGCATCGTTGATCTGGCCTTCATCCCGACTGCAATCCTGCTTAAGTTTCTTGAGGATCAGGCTGGATATCTCTTCGGGCGTCCAGTCCTTTCCGTCGATGGTCTTTTTGAATTTACGATCGCCCATGTGGCGCTTGATCCATCGAACCGATCGTTCGGGATTGAGCTGCCGCGAATTGATCGCTTCGATGCCGACGCGAATCACATTGGTGTCCTCTTCGTCAAAAAAGACCGCCGAGGGCGTTATCCGTTCCCCTTCCGCATTGGGCACAATCTGGGGTTTGCCGATGCTGTTCAGGATGGCCAATGCCGAAAACGTCGTTCCCAAGTCAATACCTGCTATTACACTCATTGTTCCGTCCTTTTCTGTCCTTCTGTCAGATCATTCGTACAACTTGACCTGCGCACAACGCACGACACGATGTTCGTCGTCGCTTACAATGTATTTATACCCCGGCCGCACGATCTGCGCGATTTTGCCTTTCAGCGTCGCATCCCTGGTTTTTATCCGCGTACGTATGGCCTCTACCCATTTTTCATTGCCTTTATAATCCCCTCCCAGTTCGGGTTCAAACTGTTCCACCCCGCTGGATTCCAGCGCAAAAACCAGTTCGTCGCGAACGTCCTCAAAACACTCCGTGTCCGCTCCTTCTTCACGGCTTTTCTCGATCCGGGTTTCCAGGTTGTCGATGCATCGAATGACGCGCATGCAAAACCGTTTGATGATATTCCAGTCGTATCCTTCCTGAAGCTGCCGAACCCGATCCTGCTGCTGGACGGCGAATTGGCGAATCGCCGACATTTCCTGCGTCAGTTCGGTCAGATGATCAACTTCTCCTTCTCCCACCGGTTCGGTGGACATCAGCGTTGTAATATCATCGAATCCCGCGCCGGGTTCAAATTGTCCGGCCATTTCCTCCGTGGATACAGCCGGGATTCGGGAGGCTTTTTTGGGGGCAGGGGGCGTTCGTGATTCGGTATTTTCTTTGAGGCGAGCGGCTTCAAAATACCCGATTTGTTTATCCCGTGTTTGTGTGTTCCGCAGCGGCCCGGAGGAAGAACATTCGCGAGAGGCTCGTTCCACAAACGACTCCGGTCCCTCCCGGACCGTCGTATTTTGTCTTTCCTGACGCTTTGCATTCTGGATCGCCTTGTCGGATTCCTGGTTATATTTGGTTCCTGCGGAGGAATCGCGATGCGTAATCCTTCCCACAATCACGCGGGAAAGATACCCAAACATCAACAAAAGACCGGCCGCCAGGCAAATCGTACCGCCAACGGCGACATGGTCGCGGATTTCCAGCTTTTTGCGATAATCGGCGACTTCTTTGCGCCATTGGAAGCCATAGAGCATATCCGCCAGGGGATGAGGTTCTTTAATGCCGCGGGCCAGGTCCACAAGATTGGCTTTAAGACGTGCCGGCTGTTCCCGAGTCAGCTGCTCCTTCGTCTTTTCTCCTCCGTATTTGCCCTGCCCCCAGGGATTTTCTTCCTTCTCCTCCTCGGATAGCTGAGACCACTGCTCATACGAGACAAGATATTCGTCCTGGCTTTCATTGAAACGATCCTGGTACGGCGTAAGGGTCAGTGTCTCTCTGTACTTGTCAGTGACGACGTACCCCAGCCCCGCCATGCCAATGACAACCAGCAGCAACGCCCAGATAATCCAGAGTTTGCTCATGGTCTCCTTCGGATATTGGTTTTCCAATCCGGTATATAGCTTGTCCGTTAAAGCTTACGTAACGCTGATATATCGGTCAAACCACGCGGCAGGCTCACCGGCAAGTTGCCAAAAGCCCTTTCTTTTCGGTCCAAATCGATGTTTTGTGCAAGAGGACACCATACGGCGATCAGGGAGTGGATAAGGATTCGGAGGAAATACTCTTATCGGTCCCGGAAGAAATCCTGACAACGGAAAAACCGGGGACACGACAAACCGTCCGATAACCCGGTGTTTTCAAGCGGAATGAGATACCCCAACTTCACAGAAATCGGGCCGCTGGTTCGTCGACAATCCAGGTAATTCGATCCAGAACCGGCCAGAGCGTATGAACGGGATACCTGATCGGGTCCGGTTCTCCCCGCATCACCTCGCCGAGAATGGCCGCCTTTTCCGAGCCGGAAATAAGGATCATCAGACGATGCGCTGCGGTCAATACCGGAGGGGTCAGCGTAATGCGGCTATAATCCTCTTCCATCCGGTACACCGGAGCAACCAGATCCTCTGTATCGATCAAGGCATAGGAATTGGGATATAACGAACCGATATGGCCGTCCGGACACATTCCCAGCACAATCAAGTCAAATTGGGGCGTCTGACCCGGTGGAAGACGAAAACTGCGGCGAATTGTTTCCTCATAGGCAGATGCCGCCTGCTGAAGCGATTGGCATTCTCCGCTGATACGGTGCACATTCTCCTTCGGAATCCGGACTTTGGAGAGGAAAATATCGGCCGCCATGCCATAATTGCTGTCTTTGGCGTCCGGAGGGACGCATCGCTCATCCACCCAGAAAACCTCAATACGATCCCACGGAATGTGTTCCGTATAGGAACGGTTGCTGAGCAACTCAAAAAAACGTTGCGGAGTATGCCCGCCGGATAATGCCACATAAAAACGCCCTCGTTTTTGAATCGCTTCCAGCGCCGCACGGGAAAACATCGTAAGAGCTTTATGGGCAAGGTCTTTGGGCGTGGTTACTTTCGTAATATGCGGAGTCGATTGATCCACCGTTTCCATACGTCACCTCCCTATGAACAACCCATGCATGATCTATCCCGATCAAACGCGACCAGAAGAAACCTTTTCTGATGATATCCCCGGATGCTGTTCCGCCTGCCCGCTGCCTTCAGGATCGTTGCGTCACCCCTTCTCCGTCTGTAAATGTACCTAGTTACAATACGATAAGCAAGTCATTTTGTCACGAAAAAACTGCTCAAAAACGGAGAGAAAGCGGCACAAGAAGAAGCGATCGTCGTTGCGTTAGCATCCAATTTGCATATAATCAGGCTTGGATAGACATAAAAAATGATCTGAGGAATGCCATGACCAAAATGCTGGCCGCCGTTTTGCATGATTTCAACGACTTGCGTCTGGAAGAAGTGCCGATTCCGGAACCGACCCGGCACGATGAGGTGGTGGTCCGGATCCGTTCCTGCGGGATCTGCCAGACCGACTATAAAGCGATCAAAGGAATCCGTCGAAATGTGACATTTCCCACGATTACCGGGCACGAGCCCAGCGGTATCGTCTCGGCGACCGGGGCGGGAGTAACCGAATTCAAGGAAGGCGACGAAGTGATTATTCAGCCCTCGGGGTATTGCGGCTATTGTGCCAATTGTCGCCAGGGAAAAACCCATTACTGTACAAAGGGCTTTGTTGCGGGAGGAGATGGGCCGGAGGATGTCTGGGATGGGGCTTTTGCCGAATACATGAAGACCCGAGCCCAGTGCCTGTTTCATAAACCGGCCAATATCAGCTTCGACGCGGCCGCCCTGACCGAGCCGTTGAGCGGGGCATGGAAGGGAATGATCCAATACAGCCGGATGGAGGTGGGCGATTCGGTCGTCGTCATCGGCGTCGGCGGAATCGGCCTTCTGTGCATGATGGTGGCCCGTGCCGCCGGAGCCGGGTGTCTGATTGCCGTCGATCCCAGCGCCTATGCGCGCCATAATGCAACCCTGCTGGGAGCGACCGATGTGATGGATCCATCCGGAGAGGATGTTAAAAAACGAGTGTATGAGATTCTCCCTGCCGGTCCGGATGTCATTCTGGAGGCGGCCGGTCCGATTGAGGCCGTCCGGCTGATGGTCAACCTGCTGCGGCGAGGTACGAGGTGGAATGTCTTCGGGATCACCACCCATGAGAAATTCGAGCTGGATGGGGGTTTGACGCATTTTCTGGAGGCCCGTATGGACGCCAGTTTCGGCACAACCCCCCTGGCCATGACCAAGGCGATCCGCCTGATGGAAACCGGCCTGATCGACATCGAAAAGATCATTTCACACCGATTTGCTCTTACCGATATCCACAAAGCCATGGAGGTCATGGGCAGCCCGGAACGGAATAAGGTCATAATCCATCCATAACGGGCCGATCAAGCAAGGCGACCAGATCAGGCAGATCATAGTATTCCAGGGCAAAAGGAACTACATAGGAGAGGCTGTTGGGGGTCAACGGTTTTGCGACAAGTTCCGTCCAGGAGGAGATGGAATCAATGGTTTTCACCTGCTTGATTCGGCTGTTAAATAGCGCGGCATGGAGCGCCACGGGCCCGCAACGCTCCCGTCCAATCACTTCGATGTGATCGGTATCCGCACCGGGATATCGGTCCAGAAAATCCAGAGCGGTTATTATATCCATGGCTCTCTGACCGATCAGAGGACGAGCGATATGAAGGCTCAGCATGGCGTTTCGCCATTCGTCATGGAGACCGCCGGCATATCGATTTTTAGCGGGATCATCGGCCGTTTCTCCGACGCCCCGGACATCGATCGAAAGCACAATCCTTCCCTGAAGAACCATAGTTTCTATCGGTCCGCCGGATTGTGCATCGATGTTTTTCCCTCGCCCGTCGACATACAGCGTTGTCGGCAATTTCCCCTGCGTATCGACCGGTTTGCACAACAGAATCGGCATGGGCGGTTGTCCCTGACGGTGCAGGAATCCCTTTTCGATCTGCATGCCGTTTCGCAGGAAGGTTTTCGTATGGGTCGAAATTACCCTGCCTGCCGGTTTACGATACCCGATCAGACGAGCGATTCGCTTTTGAATGTCAGAACGATCCTGCCGGAGAAACTGCTGCCGTTTTTCGGCCAGGGCATTGGCTCGTTCTAGGTTCAGATCGGCTATGGTAATTTCATTGGGCCATTGTTCTCTCACCTGTCCTGTTTCCGTAACCCACAAGGATTTTTCCGGCAGCAGATTGGGCTCGGATTCAGCAATGTCGGAAGGATCATTTTGGAGCCAGCGTCGCATCCATTGCGTCGCCGCCTGTCTCCGCGGCCGGGTGAAGCCATGCGTATCGTCATAGGAAAACAGGGCGACATGGTCCGGTTTCCCAAGGACGGAGTATACCTTTTGTGCTTCTGCATAGGCCGTTTTAACGCCTTCAAAATCGAAAAAATCCTGTTGCGCAGCCAGGATCATCGTCGGCTTGGGCGCCCGCATGACAATATAATCGGCATGCTCGATCCCCAGGGCGACCTCGGCATACAGGTTCTGGCAGCCATCCTGCGGACCGATGGTGGCAAAGAGTTTTTCACGGGTCATCATATAACATGAAGGGGCCGCCACATCCACCCGTTCGTCCAGGGCCATCAAAAACGTCGTCTGCGTGCCCCCTCCGCTGTTGCCGGTGACGCCGATCTTTTCGGGATCGACTTCGGGCCGGGTCTGAAGATAGTCGATCGCCCGCATATTATCCCATGCCTCGTAACCCACGACACTGGCCCCGACCAGCTTGGCGCCGGCATCCAGCAAGGTATGCGCGGTGGTTCCGCTGGTTCCATATTTGCCCCCTCGCTCCAGAATCTGTAATCGTTCCCCCTGGCAGATTGGATCAACGATTAAAACAACAAATCCGTTTTTTACCAGAAGGACACATATGCTCTGGTATGCATCGGCTGCCTTACCGATGTCGGAATGGCCGCAGGGAACCAGAATGCCGGGCAGCCGGCCCGGCCGCTGGTCCGGGATATACAGGTTGGCTGTGACATGATGATGGGGGCGACTTTCAAAAGCCACCTTTTCGATCCGGTAGCCGTCGCCTTGTATTATTCCTGTGACCATGGGACGGAGAGGCGTTTGGGGAGGTAAATATCCCAAGATACGTCGATATCGTCTCCGCAACTGGTCCCGGCGGGCCAACAGATTTTCCGTTGACTGGAGCGATTTCTCGACAGCCTCTCTCCGTTTGTCGAAGAGCGTATCGGCCTGCCCGATCAGATATTCGTGCAGAACCGTATTTGCCGGTTCAGAAAAGACGTGCAGATCTTCCCGATCCGCCGTCGAAGAAGAAACCATAGACAAGCCCAAAACAATCATACCCACCGTCAGGATGATCGACTTCATCACATATCCCCCCTATCTATGGTTACCCTCAGGCAAAAAGCACTTCGGCCCCGCGGCCCTGCGCGATCAGAGACGTATACGATTCCAGATCCGCCTGTATCTTCGCGTCGGTCAGATCGATCGTTCGCTTCTGTTCCGCAGACATATAACCGGCCTGGCATAGCTTGGTAATTTCCAGACCATATTCCCAATTCAGAAAGGCATCTTTGCCTTTCTGAAAAGCGGCAAGGGCATCGATGAATTCATCGACATATCCATACAGGTCGGCTTCATTGGGCTGGACGGCCAGCAGGCCTCGCGAGGCGGTCGCCTTTTCCAGAGCGGTTTCGGCATCGGCCACAGCCTGGGCCGCCTCATCTCCAATGAACACTTCCAGAGGCGACGTGAGCGAGTTGACCTCAAAGGCGTAACCTGGCCCCAATCCATCCATGAGCAGCCGCAGACCCTGTTTGTCAAACATCCACGAATTGGTAAACTGGGCTTTCACAATCTGGTCCGTTTCGGGATTGCGGAAATTGACCGTCCCGGTGCAAAAATCCTCGGCCGGGGTTTTGGAATAATCCACGCCCATCCTTTCCAGAAGCTGCTGACGGCACTTCGGAGCGCCCCACTTAAGCAGAGCACAATCGGCCGTCACAGAAACCGGCTCCAGGAAACGGACCGGTTTGCCGACCGGCGTCAATACATACCAACCGACAGCGATACTATGACAGCCCATGTCGCTGAGCACGCCGCCGCCCTGCCGGGTCGGATCCCAGAACCACGGCTCGTGCGGGCCGGCGTGTTCTTCGGCGCTGCGGGCCAGGGCAATCGGCCCCATCGCCCGCTGTACGGGGGCAAGCTGGACAATGGCATTCTTGACCGCCTTCATATGAATCTGATTTTCAAAATACGCTGTAGGGGCGCCGATTTCCTGGGCCAGCGATACCAGCTTTTTCGCCTCGGCGACAGTTCGACCGAGGGGTTTTTCACAGATCAGTCCTTTAAGATTGGCGCCGATTTTGACCGCATCCAGGATCTGTTCGACGATCTCGATACGGGCCGGATTGGGCGCAAAAACAGCCACCACGTCGCAATTCATGCACAATTCGGCCACGTTCGAGTAGATCGTGCAATCGCCCAGGCCGCGGGCCCGGACATACTGCTGGAACTCCTGTGAGCCCTTGATGGAAAAAACACCCGCCAGATTGGCTCCGCGTACGCTTTCCAACGCACGGGCGTGAAAATGAGCGACAAAACCGGCCCCGATAAATCCAAGCTTCAGGTTTTCCATGAATCATTCCTCCATCGATAACAAAAAACACAATCCTGTACTATCCCGCAGAGGCCAGAGTACCATTCTATGGAAAAATCCGCAAGTATTCCTTCTCCCCAGAAACATTCTTTTCACTGTCTTGCATGAATCCGACGAATCAGTACAATACCCGTGAAACGGTTCGTTTGACAGAGTTGAAATCCATAAGGAACACCGCATGTGCGGCATCTTTGGCGTTTTCCATAGCGATCCTGATTTGCCTATCGACCAGGAACATCTGGGAGCCAGTCTTCGGTTGCTGGTTCATCGCGGACCTGACTTTCAGAGTGCGTGGCAGAATCCGGGGATCGGTCTGGCTCACACACGATTGTCTCTGCTGGATTTGTCGCCGCGGAGCCATCAGCCTTTTCACGACCGCAGCGGCCGATATCACCTGGTCTACAACGGCGAAATTTACAACTGGCGCATCCTGCGATCCCGTCTTGAATCCAAAGGCATAACCTTCTCCACGACCAGCGATACCGAAGTGCTGCTGGAGATGCTGATATGTGAAGGGATCGATTCGACGTTGGCCGCCATCGAAGGAATGTACGCCTTTGCCTTTTACGATTCGCAGGAAAGGACTTTATTCCTGGCAAGAGATCGGCTGGGGATTAAACCGTTGTTTCTTTTTGAGAAAAACGGAACCGTGTTTTTCAGCTCTGAAATTCAGGCGATGCGGCCCTGGGTCCCGTTCGAGCCGGACCTGCTTTCTATCTACTCCTATCTGCATGGGTTTCCCGCCCCGTACGCAGGTCATACCTTTTATAAGGGTATCCGCAGTATTCCGCCCGGCACGCAGATTTGTATCCGTCCGGGGCAAGCGCCTCATTATAAAACGTTTTTCAAACCGACCGATCTGTGGAATCGGCAACAACAGGAAGAATTAGAAACGTTGTCAACCCGTCAATTGCTGGATCGTTTCGACGAACAACTTCTGAGATCGGTCCAATTACAGCTTCTAGCGGATGCCCCGGTAGGCGCTTTATGCAGCGGGGGTATCGATTCATCGGTCATTATGGCGATGGCGGCCCGTTCGCACAATAATCTGGCCGTGTTTCATGCCAATGTATGCGGACGGGAAAGCGAATATGAATCCGCTCGCACCCTGGCCGACCATCTGAAACTGGATCTGAAATCAGTTGACGTGCATGACCGGGATTTTCTGGACCTGCTGCCCGAAGTCACCCGGCATTATGGGCATCCCGCCTATCATCATATGAATTCCGTTCCGTTCCTGAAGGTTTCCCGTCTGGTCCGCGACAACGGCGTAAAAGCTGTGTTATCCGGGGAAGGAGCGGACGAGTGTTATTACGGGTATCTGGAAATGATTTTAACCCTGCGCCCCCCTCATAAACGGGGCCGGCCTCAGTCGCTTTTGACCCGCTTGTGGCGGACGGCCAAATGGATGATTCAGCAACATGGTTCCCCGCCGGACACGGATGTATTGGCCGATCTGGGTAATCGGTATGGAGTGGCGCTGGAGTACGAACAGATCCGACGAGAGATCGAATCGCGATTCCCCGGTTGTCCGGCCAATCGAAACCTGGAGATTTTATACAAACTTGTGCATCACCTGCGTTCGTTATTGCATCGCAACGACGCCCTGGGAATGGCGGCCGGCATCGAAGCCAGATTCCCTTATCTGGATACGGAGTTGGTTCGGCTGGCGGTCAATATGCCGTATCGCGCCAAGGTCCGTTTTTCCTTTTCGGCACGAGACAAGAGGCATCTGTTCATCCGTGATAAATGGATCCTCCGCAAGATCGCCGAACGGTATATTCCGGCTTCTTTGTCGCAGCGGCACAAAGCCGGGTTTCCCGTCAGCGCATACCGCCGCGCGATCCTCGACGAGGCCTTTTTTACGCCTTCTCTGACCGCCGATCTGCTGGAAATGTCAAAGGAACAAATGCAATACCTGCTGGCCCATGCGGACTTGCTTTTGAGGCTTCGCCTGCTGCATCTGGAGGCATGGATCCATACTTGCCTGTGGAACCGGGACGATGCGGAACTGGTCGGCCGGCTTCACGATCATATCACCATTCAACCGCAATCGTAAATCAGCGTCGATTTGAACCCGGCATCAAACCTGCCGTTATTGCCGAAAACGTTTTATATAATCCAGAAATTCCCGCGCTGTGCGATCCAGATTTTCGATGCTTCCGCCCCCATCCAGCACTTCGCACATCTCATAGGCGATATAACCCTGATACCCAATGTCGCGCAGGGTGGCGATAAACATGTCGTAATCGATGAATCCCTTGCCCACAGGAACCGCTCGAATCACAGGCGGATCCGGCAGGTAGTTGGTCAGCGTACTGTCATAATGATAGCGGGGCAGACGGACATAATCGGCCACGGTGGTATGTACGATATAGGGCTTCATCTTCCAGACGGCTTCGCGAATCTGTTCGCGGCTCAATCCTTCCAGAGTGGGCGACCAGGCGTCAAACGCGGCCATTACGTTGGGCAGGTTCACTTCCCGCAGCAGCCAGTGCATGGTATCATGATGAATCGCGATATCGTGATGGTTTTGTACGGCCAGGGTAACACCATATTTAGCGGCCTCTTTACCGGCCAGTCGGAGCCCTTCGCAGACCAGTTCATACTGTTTGTTAAACGGTACTCCCGGTCGCTCATAGCCGGTGAAGATACGCACCATATTTGTGCCCAGGTCGCGCGCCAGTCGGGCAATCTCGCCTACATAGAGGGCCTGGATTTCGACATGGGGGATTCCGCCTTTGTCGATACCGGCGGTAAAATCGGTATACCCGGCCAGACAGACCAGCTCCAGTCCCAGCTCTTCGATTCGTTTTCGGAGTTTTTGGCGGGCCTGGGCGTCATAATCCAGCGGCGAGACATGCGGCCGTTTGGCGACCAGCATAACGCCGTCAAATCCAAGCTCTTTGGCCTTGACCAGAAACTCATCGACCGAAAGCCTGGCCTGGCCGGTCCAGACTCCGGCATAACTGACCGAATGCAGGCAGGTTTTGACCTGAAAATCCTTTGGATTGCCCGTCGGGGCCTTCTGGGCTGCGGCTGAACTGAGAATAATAACAATCCCAAGCATCGAAATTGAAATTTGTTTCATTGCCTCACCCTTTCCAGAAAAGGACTATTTCCCATAGGACATTATACCAGATTCCGACAAATCATTCCATTCTGTAACTTCACTTGGCCAGTAAGCACCTTGAAATCCCTATTTTTATCCATATAAACAACGAATCGCATAGAATTGAATGTTTCGGCGTGAACCGGCTCCGTTGGGAGCCGTAGTAGTAGCGCCACCAAGACAGTGAGGTGTATAATGAAATTAAAATATGATAACAAACGAACGAAAACAGCGTCAGCGGCTATTATGCTGGCAATATTCAGTCTTCCGCTCTTAACCGGCGTTGATGGATGCAATCCAAATCCATGGACAGCAATAACAACGGATCCTGCTATGAACCAGACAACTCCAAAATCGACCGAGGAATTGGCTTTGACGGCAAAGCCCGATATGGAAAATGAATCCACTCAAGCCCCCGTCCAGCGGGAAGTGGCGATGTTTGGGGCGGGGTGTTTCTGGGGGGTAGAAGCAACGTTTCAACGCCTGCCGGGCGTTTTGGCCACGGCCGTCGGCTATTCCGGCGGACATGTGGAGAATCCGACATACAAGCAGGTCTGTACCGACCGGACGGGCCATGCCGAGGTGGTCCGCATCGAGTACGATCCGACGAAAATCCCCTATGAACACCTCTTGAACGTCTTCTGGCGGTCTCATGATCCTACCCAGCTCAATCGTCAGGGACCGGATGTGGGCAAGCAATATCGCTCGGTGATCTTTTATTTCAGCAAGGAACAAAAGGCCGCCGCCGAGGTTTCCAAAGAACGCGTGGCCAAACTGAATACACACCGCAATAAAACCATTGTTACACAGATCGAACCGGCCCAAACCTTCTGGCAGGCCGAGGAATATCACCAAAAATATCTCCAGAAACGCGGGCTGGAAAACTGCCACTTATGAAACGCAGACGGATTTACCCAGAGATTTGCAGGGGGGGGTATTCTGGAAGTGTGTTTTTCGACTAATACCAACATAAACACACTTTTTTTATCGTAAACCCGCTTATATTCCTGTTTCGGTTACTGTACCGGGATTTCTCGTTTTCTGAAATAGAAAGGAGCCCATAAAGGCTCTGGATCGAATTGTTATTGCCTCCCGGCATATGTTTGTATAAACATACAGACTTGGCAGTTTGTCGCTTCGAAGACAACTGTGGCGGATATTGGCAATTTCACTATATCCTTCTCGCAGGTGCATGCTCAGCACTCTGTTGTTGTAGGGGTCTATGGTCTGCCAATCGGTTAACGCAAAGTTTTGTTCTTTCAACATCCATTTGAGTCCCTCAAGAGAATAGATCACTCTATGGCAGGGCTTCCAGAAACAGATATCCTCTTCTTCAGACATATCGCAGGTATCTTCGTTCAGGACAGGAAGGGCATGGATAATCAAGAATCCCCCTTCTTTCAGACATCCCGTTACACTATCAATAAACCGTATCGGATCGTCAAGATGTTCCAGCAGAGCGGAACAATAGAGGATGTCGATTTTTTGATGCAATGTCGTATCTGCTGTAACACGATCCGTATACTCGGGATATTTCCTTTGAAACGCCTTTACCACCTCTTCTGAAATGTCTACTCCATACGCGTCACACCCTTTTTGCAGAAGTCCGGCCAGATGTCTTCCCTGCCCGAATCCAACCTCCATGACACGTATTGTCTTGTCCCCGGCAAGACGATCCTGTATTTGTCGCTGCAATCGGTCAAATTCTCGGTTCATTTGCACATGCGTTTTTTTGTCCCGTTTGCTGTAAAACCGAAATATTTTCTTTTTCAGATAGCTGTAAGGCAACTGGCTCGATTGTTCCGACCATGCGTTGTAAAAAGATCGATTATCCTCCTCGGCGGACCTGTCGGAAATAAAAATCCACGAACCGCACCCCGTACAAGCCGTATATACATACCGTTGTGAGGATGACAATACGTCTCCACAGACAGGGCACATCGGTTGCTGCATTGGATAATCCACCCGCTTTGTTTCCTACCGAATAATATCGTCTTGTTATACCAATCCATCGGAGACTTTGCGGAGATTATAATAGCTCCTCTCTCCAATGCAAGCCGGCTTCTCCTCACAGAAAGAGAAAACACGGTATCCATCCTGCGAAACAGGTATTTTTCTTTGCAATACGCCGTATCAACGGATACCCTGTTTTCCACGGTAGCACAGAATCGAGTACGGCAGTAACGAAGGCATTCGATGGTTTTCCTCTGAAGGGAGAACCGCCCATAGGAGAATGGTAAAATGGAAAACGCACGTTCCCTTCGCAGATTGTCCATCCTTTTGGCCATCTTGACTATCCTGGGTGTTCAGGTCGTTTGTGCCGCGGATTCACTAACCATAAACGCACGCAGGCGTATCCCTTCAGAAGATGCTCCGGGCGCCTATCGCATGGTCAATGAGAAACAGATATGGGATCCGGCACAGACGGCAATCATTCTCTGTGATATGTGGGACCAGCACTGGTGCCGCGGCGCCACAGCCCGTGTGCAGGATCTGGCCCCGGCCATGAACCAGGTCGTATCCCTGGCCCGCGGCAGGGGTATACTGATTGTGCATGCCCCCAGCGGGTGCATGGAGGCTTACAGAGACCACCCTGCCCGAAAACGGGCTTTAGAAACCCCCAAAGCCGCCCTGCCGGACTGGATCGGACAGTGGAATAATCAATTGGAATGTGAAAAAGGACTGACCTGGCCGGTGGACCAGTCCGACGGCGGCTGCGACTGTAAGCCTCAATGCCGCCAGCATAGCCCATGGAAGAGCCAGATTGCTGCAATCGAGATACAAAACGAAGACATCATCAGCGATTCCGGAATCGAAACCGGCAGTGTTTTTGAACGCCGAGGCATCAAGAATGTGATTCTCATGGGCGTTCATACGAATATGTGCGTGATGGGCCGGCCGTTCGGTCTTCGCAATTTAGCTCGCTGGGGCAAAAACGTGGTTCTCATGCGAGACCTGACCGATACGATGTACAACTCACGACGCTGGCCGTACGTAGATCATTTCGCGGGCACCAGCCAAGTGATCGAATATATTGAAATGCATATCTGCCCTACCATCGCCTCGACCGACCTGACCGGAAAAGCCCCCTTCCGCTTTTCGACCGACTATAGGCCAAAAACCGTCTTTCTCATGGCCGAGAAGGAATACCATGCCGATCAGAGGCTGCCTGAATTTGCCCGCCTGCTGGAAGACCGACATCATATCGCCTGCGATTTCGCCCTGGGGATTTCCAAAGCGGACGGACCGTTGCGGCACAGCATCGAAAACATGCAGACATTGAACGATGCCGATCTGGCGGTAGTTTTCGTCCGTCGCCGCGTTCTGCCGGATGCACAAATGCAGATACTGAGGGATCACCTGGACATGGGGAAACCACTCATCGGCATACGTACAGCCAGCCATGCCTTCGATGCTCGGGCACAAGTACCTGATCCGGACAACAAAGACCTTTTTCTGGCCCAGTGGCCCGAATTCGACAAAGATGTTCTTGGGGGCAACTACAACGGACACTATGGAAACACCCAGGAAGGCACACGAATCTCAATCGCCGAATCAGCATCGACCAGTCCGATCCTGAAAAGTCTTTCTCCGAATGGCTTTGTCAGCGAGGGTACCCTCTATCGATCCGGCCCTCTGGCTGAAAAAGCGGTTGTACTGCTGACCGGGCGGATCGTTGGCCAGGAACCCGAGCCGGTCGTCTGGATCCATCGTTATAAACAGGCCAATATCTTTTCCACGTCCCTGGGCCACTGGAATGACTGGCAGATCCCCGATTTTCAGCAGTTAATGGTCAACGCCGTCCTCTGGTCCCTGTAATAATCCCACGATATCGCCTTTTTTAGATTCAAGTTTCCATTTTTTGGATAACGGTACCGATCTATGCGCGTCCTAGACACAGGGGGCAGCGGAGTGTAAGAATAAATCTATGGCAAACGACAAAAAAAGACAAACAGACAAAAACGGCGCCGATGTCGTTAGCCTGGTAGCCGATATACTCAGCGATGCAGTTTTGCGGGGCGCCACCGATATCCATTTTGAACCGACATCCCAACAGATTCTCGTTAAGTATCGGCTGGACGGGGAGTTACAGACAGTTGACAAGCTGGCGGCGTGTTTGTCCGAAAACATCATCACCCGGCTTAAAGTCATGGCAAACCTGCTGACCTATCGCAACGATGTGCCTCAGGAAGGGCGTATCCCGTTCGCGTCGGCTATCCCGGACAAGACACAGGATCGAGTTACGGACATGCGGCTGGCGGTTTTCCCCACGATTCACGGCCAGCGGGCTGTGATTCGGTTTTTTTATGAAGACAAAGGATTGCTCCACCTGGACCAGCTAGGCTTGAGCGATTATATCCATACGAAACTGGTGGAGATTGCCGGCCAGAGGCAAGGAGTCCTTTTGCTGACCGGTCCTGCAGGAAGCGGAAAAAGCACGACGCTGGGGGCGCTTCTGCGGAACATCCAGGAACGTTTTTCCGGACGAAGCATCGTCGCCCTGGAAGATCCGGTAGAACGTGTGATTTCGGGCGTTACCCAGATCCAGATCGCCAACTATTCCGAGATGACGTTTCCTGTGGCTTTGCGATCCCTGCTGCGCCAGGACCCGGAGGTGCTGATGCTGGGCGAGATTCGGGATGCCGAAACGGCCCGTATCGCCATCGAAGCAGGCCTGACCGGCCATCTGCTGATGAGCACCATGCACAGCGGTTCTCCCGCCGGGGCCCTGCTGCGCCTGCTGGAAATGGGCATTGAGCCCTACCAGGTCACCAGCGCTATCTCCGCCGTACTCAATCAACGGCTGGTCCGTCAACTCTGTCGGCGATGTAAACGGACCAATCCGGAGGGACAATGGCAGCCAGTCGGATGTGAAGCTTGTCTTCAGAGCGGTTTTCACGGGAGGATTCTGATCGCCGAACTGGTCGAGCTGGAGGGAGACCTGCGAAATGCCCTGCTGCAAAAAACCGATCTGGACCAGCTTGAAGGCCTTCTGCGAAAACGAGGGCATATGACGATGGCTCAGGATGCCCGGCGTCTGGTCGCCGAGGGCATCACAACAATGCAGGAAATTGAAAAAACGATCGGAAAAGTAAGGCAAGAATAACCCTAAGCAACGAAGGCGGCAAAAAAACCGACTTTTTGAGATAAGACAGGAACAAACATGGCGATCTTTCGATACAACGCTCTGACGGAGGGCGGCCGGCTCATGCGGGGCTCGATCGAGGCCGCTTCTCCGGAACAGGCCACGCAGCTTTTGCAGGACATGAAGCTGACGGTGAATGAAGTGGAAAAGACCAGGGAAACGACGCCCCAAAGCAGCATCGGACGAAGCGAGTTTCTCCTGTTCAATCAGCAGCTTGCCTCCATCGCCAAAGCAGGCATTCCTCTGGAAAAAGGCCTGCGGCAACTGGCCCGCGACGCCGGGTCTGGTCGGATGCGCAGGCTGATCGATGACCTCGTCCAGGAAATGGAATCGGGCTTGACCATTGATCAGGCCGTAGAAAAACGACAACACCAGTTTCCTCCCCTTTATGGAATGATTCTCAAGGCCGGCGTGGAAACCGGACGTCTCAGTGATATGCTGACCAGCCTGAACCGTCATCTGGAAATCGGCTCGCGCACCCGGAGGATCATTTTCGAATCCATGGCGTATCCTGTTGTGGTCCTGGCCATCGGCGCAGCGATTATTACGTTCCTCTTCAGTGTCGTTGTGCCGTATTATGCCGAGATTGTGCGGGACATGTTTTATGACTCCCTGGCCGGTCTGCCGTTTCTGACCCGCCTCTTTATCACCGCCGCGCAATATGTGGTTCCTTTCTGGATTGGGGTGGGCTTGTTCATTGCATTGTTTCTGGTTCTTTACGGCTTGTTAACGGCCACTCCGGTCGGGCGTCGCTTCAAGGAATCGGTCCTGCTGGCCATGCCGATCCTCGGCAGGTTGTACCACTGCGGCATCCTGGCCCGGATGGCCGAGGCGATGGCCGTTCTGGTCGGCGCCGGCGCCACCATGCCCACCTGCGTCCGCCTGGGCTCGGCCTCGGCGGGCAGCGAAACACTGAAATGGGAAGCCGGCCGCCTCGCTCAGCATATCGAACAGGGGGAAGCGATCATGGAAGCGGGCATGGAATGCCGCCTCATCCCGCGGCTGTTTCTCTATTCGATCCAACTGGGCAGCCAGCGCAACGAACTGCAGGACAACCTGCACAATCTGGGACAAATGTATTCCGATCAGACACGGTCCCTGCAATCCCGTCTTCAGGCGATCCTGATGCCGGCGATGCTGATCGTTGTCGGCTCGGTCGTGGCGTTGGCGGTCATAGCCATGTTCCTGCCTCTCATTAAAATCACTCAGGTCTTGATGTAGGAGCCGGATCGATGGTATTACTTGTCGTCTTTTTGATCTTGCTCCTGTGCCTCTGGTTTACCTTCGTCATGCCGGGCGTCGGACTGATCGCCTCTCCGATCCTGAGTCTGGTGTGTATCGGGCTCTCCTTGTTTACGGATGTGGAACAACCGAATCTTCCCGCTTTTTTTCTCTCCATCACCTTTTTTCCGATCACCCTGCTTATCCTCAAGATTCGCGGCCGCCAGGCCCCTCCCCCCCGATGGCCCTATGTAGCAGTAGACTGGATCATCGCAATCCTGTGGTATCTTTTCGGTCTTGTGCTGCTCGTGGCCCTGTTTCAGCCGTTCGGCCCGGTCTTGTTCGTCTTGTTTGTGGCCTTTACCATACGCTATCACCTGACCTCCCGGAATTCTTTGGCCCTGCATGTGGTCTCCACTTTGGCCTCCAGCATGCGACAGAATCTGCCGTTGCCGATGGCGCTGGACAGCGCCGCTGAAAACGATCCTTCGAAAATCGGTCGGGTCCTTCGCCACATCAGCCATTGGATTAAAAGCGGCTATTCCCTCGGCGAGGCCATTCAGATGGGGTACCCCCGATGTCGGTCGGATGTCCTGACGACCATCATGGTCTCCGAGCGAATCCATCAACTGCCCAATTGTCTGGAGAGTATCAAGACGGATATGGTCCGAAAGGCCGACGAGCATCGAAAGGTGCAGACCATCAATCTCCTGTATCCTGTGGCGGTGCTTTTCGTAGCCATAACGGTTATCGTTTTTTTGTCGATTTTCATTATTCCCACGTATGCCGAAGTGCTTAACGATATGAGCGATGGGTATAGGGCTCTTCCCTACTCCACTCAGCTTTTGTTCGATTTTGTATCCTTTATCATGGAACACATATGGGCCATCAGCTCAATAGCATTTGCATTGTTCCTGTTTTTTCTGGCGTTTTTATTTTCCCGCTTTCGTCCGAGACGCCCCTTTGATCCCTATTTTCTCTCGCACGTCGGAGATTGGATCCGCTGGCATCTTCCCTTTCAGGGATGGTTCGAACGAAAACACGGTCTGCTGCGCACCGCCGATATTCTATATGCCTCTCTGGCCGCCGGCTGTACGGTGGATCAGGCCATCTCCAATG
>JAFGGE010000098.1 GCA_016930745.1 Sedimentisphaerales bacterium | reverse complement strand
CAATAATCGGTCGCCAGGCCGATGATATGCACCTGATCGACACTGTGCTCCCGCAGGTACTCGGCCAGGCCGGTCGATTTGCGATGTCCATTGTCGAAAAAACCGCTGTAGCTGTCGATCCATCGATCGGTGCCCTTGTGAAAAATGCGATGGATATGGTCGCTTTCCAGACGCTTGACAAACCGGGCGCCGTAGCTGTGCTGGATACAATGATCCGGCCAGAGGATCTGCTCCAGCCCATCCAGCTCGATTATATCTCCCGGTTTTTTACCGAGATGCTGACTGGCAAACGACATATGGTCCGATGGATGCCAGTCCTGGGTTGCGACAATCAGGTCGTACTCCTTGCTCTTCACGAGCCGGTTGGCGACAGGCACGACCTGATCACCATCCGGCACGGCCAGCGCTCCGCCCGGCGCGAAATCGTTCTGTATGTCCACGACAAGCAAAGCTCGCATAGTAAGGTCTCCTTACCCCTTGTCAGGCTTTAACAAGAACGTCGATAATGGTTCATTTCTTATAACGTACAATTATCACATCCGCGTTTGATATTGACTGTTTTAAGGCATCCAGCATGATTGATAACGCCTTTTCTCTATTAAAGCCGCCAGAACCGGCTCCGATGATCGGAAAGGCAATGCTATTGAAACCTTCTTCTGTAACAATTTTCATTGCATTATATGCACTGTCTTGGATGGATTTTTGTGATGCACGCCATAACATATTGATACCTGCAACATGAATAATTCCTTTGTAAGGAAGGCGTCCGGATCCAGTGAGAACGGCGCCTCCCAGAGGAATTGGCCCATGTTTGGATAATTCTCTAAACGGTACCAAGCCGGCCTTTTTCTTGATAGCTCCAGATACTCCTTGGGGTAAGAGTAACCACCAGGGGATGATATTTCGGTTCCATGCGTTAACAATGACCTCTACATTTTGATCGAGAAGATTACCTTCAACGACTTGTACTCTATTATCGTCCATGTTATTGCGAAAAACCTCGGGCTTCGAGGATCAATTTCTGACGTAGTTCATAGAGTTGCTTTTCCATACCTGCTGGGTAACGATGAGGATTCAACAGGCGGCGGATACCTGGGTGCAGCCATTCTAGCTGATGTGCTGTCCGCCCTCGTGATTCACCCAGTGGAGGTACTTCATACACACACCGACCCTTGCGAAATACCGGCACAAGAAGATCTTCCTGCTGCCATTTGGGACCGATCCGTTTGCGGCGGGTGGCATCCTCGGGATCGATGATCAGCGGCGCGGCAGGGGCGCCGAGCAGCAGATCGTATGTCATATCTCCGACAAATCGATGGTTCTCGGAGAACCGCCGAACCTGCAGAATGCCGGGGATATTGATCTTGGCGACATCCTCACTGAGCTTGACCTTATATTGCCAATCGTTTCCGTTGGATCGAATTGCCGAAAGCTTGTACACACCCCCCAGCGCCGACTGGCCATGCCCGGTCGCCAGCCGTGTCCCCACGCCCCACACTGTGATTTTTGCCCCTTGGTCCTTCAGGTCGCGGATAATAAATTCATCCAGGTCATTACTGGCCAGGATCTTCACATCTGAAAGGCCTGCTTCATCCAGCAGCCGCCTTGCCTCAACGCTCAGGTAAGTCAGGTCGCCCGAATCCAGCCGGATGCCGATCATGGCATGTCCCTTCTCGCGGAGCTTTTGGCCTGTTCGGATCGCATGTTTTACTCCCTGCAACGTGTTGTATGTATCGACCAGAAAAATGCAGTTGTTGGGCATGGCTTCGGCATAGGCTTGGAATGCCGTGAACTCATCCGGAAATGACATGACCCAGCTATGGGCATGGGTTCCTTTAATGGGGATATCGAACAGCCGCCCGGCCAGCACATTGCTGGTCCCTGGGCATCCGCCGACATAGGCTGCCCGGGCCGCGGCCAGAGCGCCGTCGATCCCCTGGGCTCGCCGCAGCCCGAATTCCAGTACCGGATCTCCTTCGGCGGACTGACAAATTCGTGCTGATTTGGTGGCAATCAGGGTCGAAAAGTTGATCAGGTTCAGCAGGGCCGTTTCGACGATCTGGCATTGCAGCAGGGGCCCCTGGACACGCAACAGCGGCTGATGAGCAAACACAACGGTCCCCTCCGGCATAGCGTCTACATCGAGAGAAAACTCCATCCTGCCTAGGTACTCCAGAAAGGCGGGATTAAACAATGGTTTCCCGTCGTTACCGTTCTGACGCCCCAGATACTCCAGATCCTTGTTTTCGAATTGCAGGTCGTTGAGAAAATCAATCGCAAAGGCCAGACCGCAGGCGACGGCATAGCCGCCTTGGAACGGACAATCCCGAAACGACAGGGTAAAGACCGCCTCCTCACAGCCTCGTCCTGTCTTCCAATAGCCATAGGCCATCGTCAGCTCATACAGGTCCGTCAAGAGCCCCAGGCTTGGCCGGTAGATATCTTTTAATTTGGCCATCTCAATTCTTGCCCGAAGTGAAACGTATAACAATCCGTTTGCGTATCTATCTTCTTTTGCTACGGCTGCGTCGGCCGAGGGTTCTGAGGGCGGATCACCCGTAACGCGATATCCTCTTGAAAGGCGGGCGAAACAAGGGTGCAGAGGCCGTCATTATGGGTTATACGCTCTCTTTTATTGACCTGGCCGGTCCTGGTGTTGATCCACCGGATGCGCCACAGCCCCTGAGGCAATTCAAGCTGCAGATTCAGTGGGCCGCCGCATTCGCTCAGGTAAATCGCATAGGCGTTGCCCGGCTGGACCAGGACGTAGGCCGAGGCCTTTTCAGGCAAGCCGCCCCGAACAATCGAGCGATCCGGCTTCATATACACAAAATCGAAACTGTGAATAAAATCCCGCAGAATCCGCATCTGCTTTCGGAATTCCGTGCCGCCCCCGCCGGGCGCCTTGACAGCTCCTTTGCCGTATTCGTGGCCGACCTGAAAGGAGTAGTCCAGATTGTTATAAATTCCGCCGCCGGCCAGGATAAAGTTCCAACCCTCAATGCGATAGGCCTTATCGTCACTGCCGGAAAAGCCGGTTTCATCGTCGCCGATGACGCGGTTGAGCCCATAATTATCGGTTACCGCCACGGGTGGCTTGGCGTAATGAAAGTTGAAGATGGAGACGTGCGGGTTAGGGTTTTCAATTTTTTGGGTTTTGTTGGCGATATTCTGGGCGATCAGGTGTTTGACGCCCAGCTTCTGTTCGGTTTCCACAATAATTTGGGCGATATGCGCCTGCCATTCGAGCGTGACCCCGCCGAAATACGGTTCGTTGCAAATTTCGTAATACAGATTATCAAATTCCTTCAACTCCGTCACGATCTTTCGCACCATCGCCTCCTGCACCTTCAAAAGGTCGGTATGCTTCAGGGTGTATACTTGCTCCCGATCCATCGTGCCGATGCTATTGATGTTATTCTTGATATACATCGGGCTCAGGAACCACATGGCATCTTCATAGAACGGGCAAAACAGCACCAGCTCCACCACCACATCATGCTTGTCCGCGGTCGCGACAAAATCCCTGAGGCGTTTGAAATATGCCGGATCCCAGCGTTTCAGGTCGAATTTGTTGCCCCCGTTGGCGTATCCCGGCTGATCCGAACGAGCCCATGGACACAGCAGCGCATCTTTGGCCGGGGCGAGCGTATTATTGGCGATATTAAACGCGCCGAACGGTTCGCAATAGGCCCCGCTGAAGGTGCGAGTCAGCATCATGCCGTCCGACTGCAAGGTCTTCAGATAGGCGGCATAGTCAAAGCTGCTGTTCAGCACCGCTCCGTAATGCTCGCCGGACGTGATTAAAATCACCGGCTTGCCGCGCCATTGCAGATAATGCGGATTGTCGGGATTTAGCCGAATCGGCTCGGCATAGGCACAACATAAAACCGCTAAAAAACTCATCGCGATAAGAAATGGCTTCATAATACCCTCCGAAAAATGCGTTATTTCATAGATTCCGGCGTCAGACGTCTGCCCTCAGAACAGGCTTCAAACAGAAGCATTTTATCCGCATCGATGTGTAATTGCACGGATTGATCTATGGACAAGAAAATATCCGGATCGGATAAAAATGTCATACGTATTTCCTCGGTGGTCTCCACCGTAACCAAGGTTTCCCTTCCGAGCATTTCCAAGGATCGTATGTTTCCACAAAAATCCTGTGGCGACGATTTCTTTACGACAGCAATGTGCTCCGGTCGGATTCCAAGAACGATATCGCAATCCACGTTTTTTTTCGCGGTTTCGGCCAATAAAGCAGGAAGCCCGATAGCGCCCAGAGGACAGATGAACAGGGCTTCGCCGCCTTCTTCCCTGATCCGGCCGGGAATAAAATTCATCGATGGATATCCGAAAAAACCGGCCACGAACCGGTTCGCGGGATGTCGATACATCTCCATGGGCGAACCGGTCTGCTGAACCGCGCCATCACGAAGCAGGCAAATCCGGTCCGCCAGACTCATCGCTTCATTCTGATCGTGCGTAACATAAACCATGGTTGCGCCAAGAGAGCGTTGCAGCGAACGGATCTCCGTCCGCATGCGATGCCGCAATTCGACATCGAGGTTGGCCAGCGGTTCATCCAGCAGAAAAACGGCCGGCTGTCGAACCATAGCGCGGCCCAGGGCCACCCGTCCGCGCTGTCCGGCCGACAATGTATGCGGTCTGCGGTCCAGCAAATCCTCGATGTGCAGCATCTGTGCCGCTTTGCGAACGGTCTTGCTGATCTGGGAAGCGGGTAAACGACGTGCTTTTAAGGGAAATGCCATATTGTCCCGCACAAACAGGTGCGGATATAAATTCCCCTCCTGGAATACCATCGCCACATTCCGTTGTTTCGGATCGACATCGGTCATATCCTTTTCGTCGAAATACAGACGGCCGCTATCCGGCGTTTCCAGTCCGGCGATGATCCGAAGAAGCGTCGTCTTGCCGGATCCGGAGGGGCCGACGACCACCAACAGTTCCCCGGCCTCCACCGACAGGCAGACATCCTGCAGAGCCGGCACGGTTCCGTCAAATCGCTTCGAAAGATTCTGTAACCGAATCTGTGCCAAATCGTTCTTCCTTTGTATTTCCAACGAGGATGCCGATTACGAACGTCATGGCGGTTCCGATGGGAAAATGCCACGGCCAGGCCAGCGTGATAAAGATGGGCTGTCCTTCGGGATCTGTTCCAATCACGGCCATACCGACGATCAACACCAGCAGAACGGCCAGGCCGATATAGAGAACCTTTTGGGGCTCGTGGCGAAGGCGGCCAAATGCCTGGAGCATCAGGAATAAACCGACCAGCAGTACGATCCATTGAGCGATGGCTTGATGCCAGTTCAGCGCAAAGATCAACAGCATCGACAGCGGTACGCCCCACAGCAGTCCCCGGTCGTCGCGTCGGGTCGGCAAAAAGGCCAGAAGGAATGTGCCCAACAAAGCGCCATAAGTATAGGCCGCCATGGCCAGGGCAAACTGGATCAGATCGGTATACGATTGGGCGATCACATTGCACAAAATCGCAAAACCGGTTAAAAGGATTCCCCAGACCAAGACAATGAACCGCGAAGCGAGAACATAATGCCGTTCAGAAGCCTCCGGTTTAAGCAGGGGTTTGTATACAACGGAGATCGTCGATTGCGCCAGGGCCGCCAGCAGGGAATCCAGCGTGGAAATCGCCGTCGCGAAAATCGCCGCCATCATCAAGCCGGACAGCAGGGGGGGCATTACATTGACGATGTAGATGGCGAATATTTTCATCGAATCGTTGGTAACAACTACCTGTTCCGGTTCGGTCAATGGATAGTGCTTGTAATAAATAAAAACGCCCGCTCCGACAAAGAGCAGCAAATACGTCAACACCTGCGACACGCCGGAAAAAACAACGGCTTTGCGGGCATCCTCCTGATTTTTACATGTGAACATCCGCTGCACCAGGAGCTGGTCGGTCCCATGCGAAGAGAGCGTTAAAAAGCTGAATCCGATCAATCCGCACCAGAGAGTATAAGCCTCCTTCGGATTGAAATTCAGATTAACGGCCCTGAGTTTACCGGCATGATATGCTTGCGACAAGAGGGCCGTTATACCGCCGTCGACGGCCGTTACGACGAAAGCCAGCGCGGCGACCGCCCCGAATGAAAACAAGAGAAATTGAATGGCGTCGGTCCAGATCACCGTGGTGATGCCGCCCATGATCGTCCAGGCAATCGAGATAGCGCCGATAATCAGGATGGAGGTCGTGGTGTTCGTGCCGGTAATGACCTGAAGCGCCTTGGCGGCAATGTACACCCGAGCGCCCTGGGCCAGAATCCCTCCGATCATAAATAAGAAGGTTGTTATATTTTTGACACGCGGGCCCAATTGCCGCCCCATATAATCGTATGGCGAATAGATTTCATGTTTGTAATACACGGGGATGAAAAAATAGCCGATGATAAACCTTGCCAGGATCGTTCCCAGGGCCAGCTGGATATAGGTCATGTCCCCGCCCTGGGAAAAGACAATGGCCGGAGCGATCAGGAAGGTGGCGGCGGAAATTTCTGTGGCGATAATGGATCCGCAGACAGCCGTCCATGGCAGTTTGCGGCCGCCCAGGAAGAAGTCCTTCATATCGGCTTGTTTTCCGGCCAGCAATCCTCCCAGAACCGTCGTTAGAACCAAATAAGCGCCGATTACCAGCCAGTCGCCGCCGGTAAAATTTCGAGAGATCGCATTCAGAGACGCATTGACCCGCAAGGATTCAATCTTTTTCTCGAGTACTAAAACGACTTCCTTTTTTTCCCGGAGCCGTTCTTGGGATAACGCCGCCATACGGAGGGATTGCAAATAAATCCGCCCCATATCGGGAACTGAAGCAATCCGATCCGAAAATTGTTTCCACTGATTTGCGGTGCGCAGGGCCTGTTCATACTCCATCCGGGCCCTCGCCAGTTGAACACGCCGTTCTCGTAACTGCGCTAAGATGGATTCCTTGTTCTTGATATCCAGGGAGGCAAATAAGTCTTCGTCGGAAATCTCTGCCGTTGTCGTTACGCCGGTTTCGGACGGCCTTCTTGTCTCGATCGAATCCCAGATGGTTTGCGCCTGTATTTGCACAGGAGGCGGGAATTCGGAGAGAAAGTCATCGAAGGAGATAACGTTAGGAGTCGATGCGGCATGGATGGCAATGAAAGGTGCACACAGAATGCAAAGCAATGGCAGGATAAAAAAGCGGCTCTGGACATCAAACGAACATCGGCAGGTCATATATCCTCCTGTATGGCTTGTCGAAGCGATTGGTTGCATCGATCCAGGATTGTCATGGCTTTGATCTGATCTACCTTTCGAAAGTGCATGACGATGGCCGGCTTGACTTTTCCGGAGGCTTTTTTCAGGAGCCGCCGGGCGGCAGGACGGCTCAAATCGGTCAGTTCCATCACGATCCGAATCGACCTGTCACGCAGTTTTTCATTGGTGGCCTTCAAATCGACCATGAGATTTCCGTACACCTTGCCCAGCCGGATCATAGCGGCGGTCGTCAGCGTGTTAAGCACCAGCTTGGTTGCGGTGCCGGCCTTCATTCGTGTCGAGCCGGTGACCACTTCCGGACCCACGACCGGATTAATCACGATCTCGGCTGCGGCGCTGTCGGCGGTTTCCGGAGCACAGGTGATAAAGATTGTCGCCGCGCCGATCTGCCGGGCTCGTCGCAGGGCCCCCCGCACATAGGGAGTCAGTCCGCATGCCGCGATCCCGACCACCGCATCGCGAGGAGAAACCTTCTTTCGATCCATGGCCGCCGCTCCCTCTTCCGGATGGTCTTCAGCTCCCTCGATCGACCGCACCAGGGCCCGCCGGCCTCCGGCGATGATCCCCTGCACCAGGCGAGGATCGGTTCCAAATGTCGGTGGGCATTCCGAGGCATCCAGAACGCCCAGTCGTCCGCTGGTTCCGGCCCCCACATAAAACAATCGTCCGCCTTGCCGCATCTGCTCGACAATCCTGTCGACCGCCGCCGCAAGCGCCTTCGATTCCCTGCCGACCGCCGGGGCGACAAGCCGGTCCTCGCTGTTGATCAATCGCACCAGATCCCTCGTGGGCAGCCGGTCGATATTCTTGCTGCGGCGGTTGCGTTTTTCGGTTGTGACAAAAGGGCGTTTGCTCATCGGCCGGGCACGATCTTTCCAAGAATCACCGGTTGGGCGGCTCCCGTAGCCGAGGGCACATTGTTGCACAGGCCCCGGATCGTCGCATAAGCGAGGATCGCGAACGAAACCGCCTCTTTCGTATCGAGTTTAATTCCATACTCGCTGGTTGTGGTTATCCTAATCGCAGGCAGTCGTTTCTGCAACATCTTTACCAAAGTCGCGTTCCGGGCCCCTCCGCCGCACAGGATCACCTCCTCCGGCAAACGCGGCAAAAAACGCTGATACGCTTCCGTTATTGTCTGGGCTGTCAACTGTGTCGCCGTGGCCGCCATATCGTCGGCTGCGAGTTTCAGCTTACTCGCTCGAGACAGAAATAGACTTACATAAGTTTTCCCGTATCGTTCTCTGCCTGTCGATTTTGGCGGTCGCCGCCGAAAATAGGAATCTCGCAGAAGTTCCTTCAGCAGCCCCTCGTGTATCCTGCCTCTGGCCGCCATTTTCCCGTTTCGGTCAAACTGCATCTTACCCTTTGTGGCACGGGAGACGACGGCATCGATCACCATATTTCCCGGTCCGGTATCGAAGGCGATCACATCGTCCAAAGAGCCTCCCGCTGTCAGCCAGGTCAGATTCGCTATCCCCCCGATATTCTGAATGATCCGATGTCTCTTCGGATGGCTGAATAAAAAATGATCGGCATAGGGAACAAGCGGAGCGCCCTGTCCCCCTGCTGCCATGTCCCGGGGCCGAAAATCCGCCACGGTACAAATCCCTGTCCGCTCGGCGATAATGGAAGGCTCGCCGATCTGCAAAGTCGAGCCAAGCCCCTTGCCCTTATATCGCTTGCCGGTCGGCTGATGATACAGCGTATGCCCGTGCGAGCCGATCAGTTCAATACTGGAAAGAGAGAGCTTTTTTTCGCGGCATAACCGGAGGATCGCCTCGGCAAAAACCTCCCCCAGAACCGCATTGACATGGCAAATCTCGGCTGGATCAGATGCCGGCGATTCGCATAACGTCAACACTCTTTTCCGGAGCGCCCTCGGATAGCGATAGGTCTTGAATTCCTGAACCTCGACACTCCGGCTGTCGATATCCACGACCGCCACGTCCACCCCGTCGGCGCTGGTGCCGCTCATCAGTCCCGCCACGCGAAACTTTTTATTTCGGCCAGGCTTCATCAATGCTCGTTTCCTTATCCGGTCCACAATCACCATGGTCTGCGGGAATTATAAATCGGTGCATTCCAAATCGCAATCGATTGACGCGGGATTCTACAAACCGATTGACATCATGCCCGATTTGACATACCTTATCCGCACAAAATCAGTTCAACTCCGGTGATTAGGAATAAGTCGATGAACAGTGCGCAACAGCGGGCTCAACAGTTTCTGGAACACGAAAAGGCGTTTCGTCTGGGCACATTGCTCACGGAATCGGCCCATCCCAAAACCCTTCATCTCAGCCAAACGACGGAAAAAGACCTGCCTGCCGCCATTCGGTTATTACAGGAAGTGGATCGTGATATACCACCCGTCGCTATGAAAGTTCTTCAAGGCGAGCCGTTTCAGGCCCTGCGGCAAAGGGTCCTAAATGCCATGAAGGATCGTAAAAGAATCTTTTTCACCGGCTGCGGATCGACCGGGCGGCTCAGCATCCTCCTGGAGGCCGCCTGGCGAAACTTCTGGCAGACCCTGAAACACGAGCACGCCCGTATCGCCGGAAAAATCCCCGACCTGGAGGAAGCCGCTTACAGCGTCATGGCCGGAGGGGATTTCGCCCTGATCAAGGCGGTCGAGGGTTTTGAGGATTTCCCCGATTTCGGCCGCTACCAGATCCGACAGGGCGGCGTTAGTTCCGGGGATGTCGTCGTGGCGATCACCGAAGGCGGCGAAACTTCCTTCGTCATCGGCACGGCATGGGAGGGTCTCGACGCCGGCGCCGATGTGTTTTTTGTCTACAACAATCCCTCGGACCTCCTATGCAGGCATGTAGAGCGTTCCCGCCGGATCATCGAGGATCCGCGCATCGTCAAGATCGAGTTAGCCACCGGCCCCATGGCGATTACCGGATCGACCCGCATGCAGGCAACGACTATCGAGCTTCTCATCGTCGGGGCTGCCATCGAACTGGCCCTGACCGATTTCCTCAAAGTGCATCTTTCCGGCCAGGATTTCCAACAGCTCGGCTTCGAACCGACCGATCCAAATAAGTACCATGACCGATTCATCCGCCTCCTGGAACAATTGGAAACCGACCCATCCATCCGGCAGCTTGCCGCCATGGTTGCCCTGGAAAAAGAGATCTACGCCCGGCATGGTCTCGTTACCTATTTGGCCGAGGATGGAATGCTCGATGTCCTGACCGATACCACCGAGCGGGCGCCGACCTTTATGCTGCCGCCGTTCCGAAAATTCGACGACGCATACAGCCCCCGTTCCTGGTCGTTTATCAAAAATCCGTTCCTTCCTACCCCCCAGGCCTGGCAGCACATGCTCCGGCGTCTTCCCCGCGGCCTGGACTGGTCCATTGAGACGTACAAATCCATCAATGCTCCGCCTGTCGTGCAGGCCAATCCACCTCGGCTGGACAATACCGAGATTTACAAATTCCAGATCGGCAATGAGCCCGATCCATCCCGCACCGATACTGCCGATTCGGCTTTGCTCGCCGTCTGCACGACCGACCAGTGGCCCCATCTTGCCCCGGCCCTGGACAAAGACTGGGGACCGTTCCGCCGAAAAGGCGCCCTGCTCATCGGGCCTGCCGCACAGACCGGCAGGGGGGATAACCTCTTTGCGATCGGGTGCGACCTGCCGTCTTCGCCTCTGCAATTGTGGGAGCACCTGGCGATCAAGCTGGTCCTCAACTCCGTCTCCACCGCGACGATGGCCGCCATGGGTCGTGTCGTCGGCAACGCCATGTCCTGGGTCTCTCCCAGCAACAAAAAACTGATCGACCGGGGTTCGCGCCTGATCGCCCAGCTGGCCGGATGCCCCTATGACCGTGCCTGCGTAGCCCTCTTTGAGGCCATGGATGAGATCGAGCAGATGCGCCTCCGCAACGAGGAGGTCCCTTCCCCCGTTGCCCTGGCCATCGACCGATTAAAATGTAGATCAAAAGGATAATTGGGGCACAATATGATCATTCGAGATGAGATGGAGTCGGATTTTGAAGCGATCTTTAAGATCACCAAAGCCGCTTTTGCCACTCTTGCGATCAGCAACCACACCGAACAATATATCATCAATGCATTGCGGGCGGCCGGCGCCCTTACGATTTCCCTGGTCGCCGAGATGGACGGTAACGTCGTGGGTCATATTGCCTTCTCGCCTGTGACCATCTCCGACGGTAGCCCGGACTGGTATGGTCTTGGCCCCATCTCCGTATTGCCCGAATACCAGAAACAGGGCATCGGAAAAGCCCTCGTGCAGGAGGGCCTGTCCCGACTGAAGGCCCTGGGCGCCCGGGGCTGTGTTCTTGTGGGCGATCCGCATTACTATGAACGGTTTGGTTTCAGAAGCGGGCCGGAATTGACGCGTGAGGGGGTCCCGCAGGAGTACGTTCTTGCCTTGTCATTGGGCGAGAATAAAGCTCGCGGCGTCGTGACATTTCACCAGGCCTTTTCCGCCACTGGATGACGGGTTATGATTCGTAATGAAAAGGAAGAATTAGCGAGTCAAAAAATGCTGTTTATGAGGTTTTTTCGACTGCCGTTTCTCACACTGTGTATCACAGTGTTTGGGCTTTCTTTGGTTCATGGACAAACGGATATTGATAAAAGAGGATTTGTCCAGGTAGCGGCAAGCCATCGTTACTTTCAATGGGAGGACGGCACGGCCTTTTTTCCGATAGGACAAAACGACTGGCCTGAGATGTTCGACCTGCGAAAACGCACCCGAGAAGATTTGGCGGCGTATTTTCAGAATCTGCGACGGCATGGCGTCAATATTTTGCGATTGTTGATGGATGTCGGTGTCCAGAAGGATGTGATGTGGGTCGAAACTAGTCCCGGACACTTCAATCCTGCATTTAAAAAATGGATGGACACCATCATCGAGCTTGCCCGTCTCCACGATGTGTATCTGATTATCGCATTGTATCCGAACCTGATTGAAGGTCCGACGGGAAACTGGCGCTTTTATCCATACTCTAAAACCGCGGACGGCTTTTTGGAAGAACCCTTTGACATGGTTGTTTCAGCCGAGGCCGTTGTTTGTCAAAAACGGCGGTTTCGATACTTTGTGGATAACTGGGGGGCCAGTCCCTGCATTTTTTCATGGGAACTTTTTAATGAGTTTTGGCTGCCTTCAAAGCGGAGTTCCGTCAGGGAGACCATACAGGCCCACAACCGATGGATCGAAGAGATGGGAAGTTATGCCAAGAACTATGAAATGAAAATGTTGGGTCGGCATCACCTTCGGTCGGTGTCCTGTATGCGGTCGGAATTTCCGGCGGATGTTCGCGGACTCAAAACGGAAGATACAACGATGTTTCAGTCTCCTCATCTGGACTTTACTTCCTACCATGGATATGGCAGACAACTTCGAGGAGCTCAGAATGTTACAACAAACTTCGGCCTTCTTCAGGGGAACCGTATCGAACCGGACCGGTTGATCCTGTCTATTCATGAGACCGTAAATTTCATGTTATCCCGTTCTCCGGACCGCCCGATTCTGTGTACAGAAGATTTTCAATTTGCCAATCCGCAGGCTGCTTCGTATCGGAATCCGATGAATCCGATTCGCAAGATGTTGCGCGACTATACGGATGAAGAACGATATGATTTATTTCTGGCGGCGAACTGGTCGTTTCTTATGAGTGGAGCGGCCGGGCCGACCATGCGTTATCCTATGGAATTTTTTGAGGATGGGTTGTATCGAACGTATGGCAGCTTGTCCGCCTTTTCCGCCATGGTGCCATGGAGCCGTTTTGACGCCCGGCCGGCGCATGATAAGATCGAGACAGACCGCGCGGATCTGATCGGAATGGCCATGTCCGACGGACGTTATATGATTGCGTGGTTGTATCACGACGTGTCGTTCGAGGCACGTCAACTTATCCAGCCGCATGTAACTTTTTTGGGACTTGGATGCCAGTCGTGTCTAGTGACATGGTTCGACAGCCGGAACGGTAAAATTTTGCGTAAAGATAATGTTCGGCAATCCTTTTCCAATCTGAAAGTGCCCGCATTTCAAGGGCATGTGGCTTGTTTTGTGGAACCTTCAGATAATTTGCCTGGAGAAAAAAAGTAGAGAGCGGTTGACTTAGTTAACCGAACATCGTAACAACGGAAAGGACCATTCCTTTCTTCGTCTGCCTAATCCAGGACGATGCTGTCCTTGTATTCGGGCACGGTGACCTCCCAGCCGGTCTGGTCGCGGAGGTATTGGCCGAAGTTTTCGGCAGCCTCGGCCTCGCCATGTACGACGAAAACGCCGCGCGGCGGTTTTTTGAGGTTGTTGAGCCAGGCAAAGAGCTCATCCTGCCCGGCATGGGCGCTGAAGCCGTGCACCCGTTCGATACGCGCCTTGACCGGATACATCTGGCCCAGAATACGGACCTCTTCGTTGCCGTCGACGATGAGCCTGCCCAAAGTGCCGACGGCCTGGTATCCGACGAACAGAATCGTGCTTTCCGGGCGGCCGATATTGGCGGCCAGATGGTGTTTGATCCGGCCTCCGGTGCACATCCCCGAACCGGCGATAATGATCATCGTGCCGCGGACCTGGTTAAGGGCCTTGGACTCGCGCGTGGTCAACGTCATTTTCAGTCCTTTGAAGCTGAACGGCGAGGAGTTATTGGCCAGCAGGGTACGCATCTCTTCGTCGAACATCTCGGGATGATCCATGAACACCTGCGTAGCGCGAATCGCCATGGGGCTGTCCAGCACGGTCATCACATGGGGGATTTTGTCTTCCATGAGCAGTTGATTGAGATAATAAAGCACTTCCTGGGACCGTTCGATGGAAAAGCTGGGGATTACGATATTGCCGCCTCGCTGGACGGTGGAGTTGACGACATCGGCCAGTTTGTCCCTGACATCGTCCACGGAATGATGCACCCGGTCGCCGTAGGTCGACTCGACCAGGACATAGTCGGCATGCGTGAAGACATCCGGATCGCGCAGAATAGGCCTGTCGTTGCGCCCGATATCGCCGGTGAACAGGATCGTACGCGTCTGGCCGTTGCAGGCGGCCTTGACCTTGATAATCGACGAACCCAGGATATGGCCGGCATCGTGGAAGGAGATCTCGATGCAGTCGTTAACCATAACCTTCTTCTTATACGGCAGCGGCGCAAACAACGGAATGCACTCCTGGACATCCTCCTGGGTATATAATGGCTCGACCGGGTGCGGGGGCGTTCGGCCTTCGCGTTTGTGGCGTTTCTTCTTGAAGGCCGCATCTTCTTCCTGAATGTGCGCCGAATCGAGCAGGACGATCTGGGCCAGTTCGGCGGTGGCGTCGGTGCAGTAGACCTTGCCGTTGAAACCCTCTTTGACCAGCTTGGGCAGCAGGCCGCAGTGGTCCAGGTGGGCGTGGGTCAGCAACACGGCGTTGATCGAGGCGGGCGGAATCTCAAACGGCTCCCAGTTGCGGTCCCGCAGATCGCGTTCCTGATACAGGCCGCAGTCGACCAGGATGCGTGTGCCGTCCACCTCAAGCAGATGGCGCGAACCGGTGACGTTTTTCGCTGCGCCGAGGAAGCTGATTTTAATCTTCATGCCGCCCCTTCCAAAAAGGTTTCGTAACTCGATTATTTTTCAATTATACCATAAAGAAGCGGTTTAAGTCAAGCCAAACCAATGATTTGCGATTCGACACAGGCGCATCCGGGCATAAAAAAAGCCCGGGTCGAAACCCGGGCTTGGTCGCTTTGCTGCAATCAGGGTTGGGTTTACAGGCAATCGGGCACAGAGTTGCACATCATCCACTGTGACAGGAACATTGCCAGATCGCCCAGATCGACATAGCAGTTCTGGTTGTAGTCGTAGGCATGATACATCGGACAGACCGTCTCTCCGGTAATGTCATAATACAGCATGCCGATATCCAGGGGCGCCAGGGCGTAATTGTAGATCCGTACATCGTCGATGGATCCGTTGAAGGGATTGCCGCCGCCGCCTTCGACAGCGCCGAAAACTATGCGGGCGTCGGTTTTGGAACCAAAAGAGAAGGGACCGAAACCCGCGGCGACACCGTTGATAAACGTAGTTGCCGTTGTGCCGTCGAAGATAACGGCGACATGGGTCCATTCTCCTTCCGGCAGAACGCGGCCGCCGCTGTCCGGATAACTGCCGTCGCGGGCAAAACTGAGAACGCCAGTATCGACATTCAGCTCGATGTGCCACATCATGCTGGATGGGCCCCATGTGTCGCGTTTGCCGATCAGGCCCTGGTACGATCCGGACAGTCCGTTCCAACGGGCCCAGAGCGACAGGGTCAGTTGGCCCGTCCCTTCCGAAGGATTCCATGTTCCCAGGTCCACAAAGTCGCCGGCCCCGTCGAACAAGAGGGCGTTGCCGTCGATGCCGTCCGTACTGGACGTGTCATTCATGGCCGTGCCGTTAAAATCGCCTACCGGCCCGGAGTCCAGTACCGTTTTTTCCGTTTCGGTGATCGTATCGTCGCAGGTGTAGTGAGCAACCATAGTGGGAATAAAGATGCCGGCCGATTGGGAAGGCAGGCTCTTTCCGGCGAGGTTCGTCGCCACGGCGTAGAATTGTCGTGCGAAATCATCGGCTACCGTAACAGACGCGATCGTAAGAGTTTCGCCGGCGCCGACCACAGTAGCATCATCTCCGACCTCGAACCACTCGACCGTATACTCTGAAGGCGATTCGACGGAAACCGCAAAGACGGCATCCTGCCCTTCGTTGACGATTGCATTAACCGGATGGGTGAGAAAGACCGGGATGCTCTTTTTGGTTTCAAAACTCCACACATCCCCGAAGGCGATGTTGGGATCTTCGAGTGGATCGACCCGGTCAATGACCGCGTCGATGCGCCAGTAATAGGTTTTATCCCTCGCCAGAGCGGAAGAGTTGATCAGCCACTGGAGCGGATCCATAGCGGGAAGCGTTCCAAGATAGGCAGCTACCGAGTTAGTGTCGGCCACGATCATCTCATTTTCTGAGAAATACACATCATACTCGGCAATCGGCTTAGGAGAGGGCTCGGTGGGTTGGTTCCAGCTCAAAAGGAGATCCTGATCTACGGCAATGCCCGTAGTACCGTCTGCCGGGAATGGGTTCCCCGCTTTCCATCGTTTGCCTCCCAGATAAAGCCCTTTTCCCTCATTGTAAAGCTGGGTTATTTCCTGGGCCGTCAGGGCGCGGTCCCAGATAGCCGCTTCATCAATGGCCCCGTTAAAATTATTGGCCGGACCCGTGTTCGTGGCCGCCAGCCAGATATGGGCATCCTTTTTGGGGCCAAGTATGAAGCCTCCGGAGGAAATTTCGGCCCCGTTGCGATAGGTGGTAACTGTCGTTCCATCAAAACTGATCGCAATATGATGCCATTGGCCTTCCGGAAGGGGACCGCCAAGGCTTACCCAGCTTGCGGTTGATTGGAGCGCCACGCTGTCGTCCGTCTCTGCGGCCTCGATGAACCAGCAATACTCGATCTGTTCCCCCGAGGACTGCCAGGCATCTCTTTTGCCAATAATCCCTTGCCATGTATCGGTTCTGTGGCCGGTCCAGTTCACCCAGATGGAAACACTAAGCTGGCCGGTAGTCTCGGAGGGATCCCATGTTCCGCAGTCGACCGCGTTGCCCCAATCGCCCGAAAACAGCAGTCCGTCACCGAGAATTCCTGTCGTAGGAGTCGCCGTGCCGACCAGGACGCCGTCGTGCCCTGAGCCGCTGACATCCGTGTAATCGCCTTCGAGCGGCCAGTATCCTACCAGACCATCCGTCAGGGCCGCTGTGACCGACGGCGATACGGCCATCAAAAAGCAAAGAATTGTGAATATGGTTCCCATTTTTCTCATTTCTAGATCCTCCAGTTATCATTGTAAGATCGGTTTTTGCCGTATCTTTGCATCTTCCCGTCACCTGTCTTATTGACACGATGTTTGCGGGGCCAGATTGCATTCCATCCACGCCGCGGCAAGCAAGGCAAAATCTTCCAGGTTGACCCGGCAGTCCTGATTCAGATCATAGACAAGCTGTGCCTGATCCACACAGACGCGTCCGCCGGCGGTTTCCTGGTAGAGATAGGCCACTTCGACAGGGCTCATCGCATAGTTATAGAGGCGGACATCATCGAGAGCGCCGTTAAACGAGTTGCCCGCATTGACGTCGGCCGCCCCCAGGACCAGATGGGAATCGGTCTTGCCGCCAAACGAAAAGGCCCCCGATCCATTGGCGATCCCGTTGATATAGGTGGTTGCCGTGGTTCCGTCAAAGGTCACCGCCACATGCCTCCATTGACCGATTGGAAGGACGGCCCCTCCGCCGGGATACACGCCGCCACGGGCGAAACTCATGACACTGCTGTCCCGATCGATTTCCAGATACCACATATGGCCCAGCCCCTGATCGTCCCAGGTGTCCCGTTTGGCGATTAAGGCCTGCCAGCCGCCATTGGTTCCAGCCCAGTTGACCCAGAGCGATATCGTCAGCTCTTGGGTTCGGGCGTTGGGATTCCATGTCCCGGTATCCACAAGGTCTCCGGCGCCGTCGAATCCCAGCGCATCCATGATGATCCCGTCGGTGCTGGCCACCTCGCCTTGTTCGGTACCGTTATGGCCAAATCCGGAAGAATCGGCTACGATCCCGCCAACATCTTCGATGGCGATCGGATCATCCATGGGCCAATGAGCCAATAAAGCGTGCAGCATGAAGGAAGCGGAAGCCGAACGGGTCGGACCGGCGTCATTCGTGGCGATGCAATAATAAAATCCTTCATCGGCGGCGGCGACATTGGTCAGGATCAGCGGGTTGCCGTCGGCGACATGAGAGTCGTCTTCCTGGCGGAACCACTGGTAACTGACCGGAGTATCTGAATTAACGCCGAACGCAAAAGACGCCGTACCTCCCTGCGGGGCAACGGCATGCACCGGCTGGGCGACGATTCTGGGCAGCCGTTTGATGGTGTCAAACGCCCAGGAATCTCCTTCTTCTCCATCCGCCTGGAACGCCACATCGACCCGGACGTAATACGTCTTGTCATAATCCAGAAGGGCGTTCGAAATCACCACAGAAAGATCTGTCGTGGTTCCCAGATCGGTCCACGGTCCCTGCTGGGGATCCTCGGTGAGATACACATGATAGGTAGCTCCGCAGGGGCCCAGAGGCGCCATGTCCCAACTCACAGTCAGGTCTACTGTCGGATCGATCCATCCATCGGCATTCGGAGCCGGATCATACATCGGATTGACGGGCTTCCAGGATGCTTCCTGGTGATCGACAATCGTCAAAGCGACGGTATCGGAAGGTACCTGCCCCCAGTCGTTTTGAATTTCACAATAGTATTGACCTTCCTGCGCGATTTCAAGCGTATCGGCAGTAGACAAAACCGTCCCACTGCCCACAGCCTTCCATTGGTATTGCAGCGTTCCGCCGTCTCCCAGTTCGCCGGATGTGGCGACAACCTGAAATACGCCCAGGCAGCCCCCGATGCCGACTGATGCATTCTGCGGTTGTTCGGTAATAAGAGGTTTCATTTTAATGGAGTGGAAGCTCCAGACCTTCCCGAAAGCGATGTTGACATCGTCTACAACGGCATCCACGCGCCAGTAATAGGTTAGATCATTGATCAACGGACCTGTATCGAATTCAAACACATCTCCCGCTACCGAGGCGACCCTCGCCAGCTTGTTGGGATCTTCAATATCGGCGACCAGATCCGGATCGATATCCAGATAGATATCGTACTGGACGATCGGTCCGGGCGGATCTTCTTCCCCTGTCGTCCATTGCAGCAACGTACCATCCAGCGAGATGGAGGATGTCCCGTCCGCAGGCGCCACATAGGTCGCCTGCCAGGGCTCTCCTCCCAAAGAGGATCCCTTGCCATTGTTATACAACGCGGCAACCTCTTCCGGGCTCAACGCTCGGTTCCAGATGGCCACTTCGTCGACCAGGCCGTTAAAGCCGTTCCAACTGTCCGATGCGCCGATGACCACTTCGGAATCCGTTTTGTTGGCGAAGGAGAAGGCCCCTGTCCCGGTTTGTGTTCCGTTCAGGTAAAAAGTGGAGTTGGCCCCGTCAAAACTGACGACCACATGATCCCACTGGCCAACCGTCAGTTTTACATCGCCCGCCCAGGGATAGCTGCCGTCCCGAAAGAAGCTGATGAAGTCTGTGTCGGCATTGATCTCCACACACCACATCATGACATCGACGCCCCAGCCGTTTCTTTTGGATACGACACCCTGGTATCCTCCGGTGTTGCCGCCCCATTTAGCCCAGAAAGACAAGGCCAGTTGTCCGGTTCCTTCGGAAGGATTCCATGTCCCGACCACAACACCGTTGGGATTGGTTCCGTTAAACACGGCCGCCTGATTCAGCTTTCCCTGGTCAAACGTAACCGTAACACCGCTGCGGGGGGCTCCATCGTGGCCGTTGCCCGAGGCGTCGAGAAAATCGCCGTCCATCGGCCAGTACCCGAACAGACCATCCTGCAAGCCGGCATTCAGCCCGCCGGTCCAGACCAGCAACAGTAAGAAAGTCAAAGTCTTTCTCATCTTTTAATCCTCCACATGTCTTTTATGCAATAGAATATCCGTTATTTTAAGGTCAACTAACGTAACTTATCTGGAAACAATGCGAGGGAAAACAAGAACTTTGAGGCCCGCCTGATTTTTTCATCACATCCCACGCTCCCTGCACAATGCGCTGTCTACATACATCACCTCGATTATAAACCGATGATCTGTATTCTATTTTTTACTATAGTCATTGTTTGGACGTTGTCAAGGAAATTCTTGCTATACCCAGGCGCGTGCGCGTTTCAAGGGGGAGTGAAAAAGGGTGCGAACAATGCCGACATTCTGGGCGATTTGGAAATCGAACATGCCCACGCAGATAAAGTCGCATCCATTGGCGAACGCATATGAAAAGCCTTCCTGGGGCCCAATCGCCCCGGCCCCGAGTACTTTATAACCGATCCACGGTTTCTTTACGGATTTCATGAAGTCGATGGTTACTTCGGGTGTTTCGGCCCAGACACTGTCGTTTCGCGGCATGGGACCGGCCGACCAGTACTGTTTGCTGTTGAGGGTCTTCATATAGAAGTCCAGATCGAAACCCTCGGCTTCGCAGGAAATGGGCACATCGATACGATGTCCGCCGATGCCGATTACGGCGCCGGTTTGGCGCATTTGCCTGAGGGTCTTTTCAATCAGATCCAGACGTCCTTTTTCGATCCAGTTTTCGGCAACGCCTCCATGAATATATACGGCAATAGCGCCGTTATCGAGCGCCCGGCGGACATCGCCCATGAGGTCGCCTTCGGAGGCCTTGCACTGGGCAATCCAGTGGAACTGTCCGTGATATCGCTTGCGATATTCATTGACCAGGCGGATCACATGATCGTCCACCCGGAGGATCATCGTATTGATTCCGTTCTGTTCGCATATCTGCCATGTTTCAAAAATTTTCTCATCCGTAAAATAATGCTGCAGGAGGGAAGAGACATAGAGGAGGTCGCGACTGTGGGCGAAGCCGCTGGTCAGATTTCCCCCGCCGATCAAACGGGTGATGGTATATTTACCAAGCCGGCCGGCAGGCAGCAGAGGCTGTTTTTCTCCCGGGGCGGCGGGGGACGAACGGGGTGAATTCGTCTGCGCCAAAAGGGCTTTTTCTTCCCATCCAAAAGACAAAGCCGCCGCCGTCGCCGCCGAGACATGAAGAAAGGTTCTTCGGTCCGGTTGGTTCTGCATGGTTGTTCCCCTGTCGATTTGGAACGCGAGGCGATCCTTGTCAATACGGCTGTTGCTGATACATCATAACGGCCCGCCGCCGCAGGTTGGTTTGCAGCGCAACGGCGATGTCCAGACGCTGCTGTAAGGCGGATGTCGTCAGTCCGACCGGCAGCGCGCCCGGAAAACGCCCGGCCAGGCTCAGCACGCGGCGGTACTCGCGGATCAAATCGTTGACGGCGACATTCAACTGGCCGTACAGGATATCCGGGGACATCGCGGGCTGTTCGGCGCGAAGGGTTTGCGACTGGCTCGTACCCCGATTGGCGCGATCTCTGCTGGAACGGCGTGCGCTGTAGGGATCCCAGTATCGGTACGGATCGTTCAGGCTGTAACGGTCCTGATTGGTGCGATACCCCCGGTCTCCCTGACGGTACTCGCGGGTCACGGTCCCCGTGCGAATCTGTTCTTCGATCCCGCCGATCTGCTGCTGAAGCTCGTCGACGTAGGCCTGCAATTGATCGATGTTTGCCAGCGACTGGCTGATGTTGCGCTTGGTGGTGGTGTACTTGCGGATCGGTTCCTCGATGCTGCGCGACCGCATAATGCGGCCTTCGCCGGCATCCATATCGCGCAGGATATCGGTATGCGATTCGGCAAGCTTATCGGCCAGTTTCAACTGGATTGCTTCGGTGGACATCAGGGTCATGACATAACGGCCCGTCGTCACAGGGGCAGTTGCCTCGATCGTTGGCGCTGCGGTCGCAGCAGGCCCGATCGGTTCGGCGACCTGGCTCAGGTGCCGCAGCACCCTCTGTGTCGTGGAGCGGTCCTCGACATTAATGACGGATTTCTTGCCGTCCAGGTCCTGCACCTCCACCACGTCGATCATCCGATCGAGCAGGGCCCGGGCGACGATGGCGTTGCGTTCTTTCTGCTGGGCCAGCGAAGCGGCATAGGTCCCGAAGGCGGCCAGGCCATCCGGGCTGTACATCTGCAGAAACTCGGCCTGCATCTCTTCATGTCCCTGCTGCTGGATGATCGGGGCCAGCGAGCCAAGAATCGCTGAGGGGCTGATATAGATCTTTTCGCAGGCCAGGGCAAGAACGGCCGCCGCCGAATAGGCCCCGCCGTGCTTTTCGCCCCGAATGTAAGCAACCACCGAGCAGTTGGTGGTATTGGCGATCGCCGTGGCGATAGTCCGCATGTAAGGGCCCTGTCCGCCGGGGTTGTCGATGTCAAGGATAATCAGAAGGGGGCCCTGATTGGAGGCCTCGACCAGGGTCTGGGCGACCGAATCGGAAACCACCTTGGACAGCAGGATCTCCGGCTGGTCGATGGGAAGAACATAGACCGTATCCCGCCGGCCTTCCTTATTCCGGGTCACATCGTATTCGGCCAGGGGGATGGGCTTGAAGGTCTTTTCCCCGGCGTTATAGACCAGCGTCTGGCCCTGTCGCTGGGTTTGCGTGGCAAAGCCGTGAAAGACCTGGCCCGTCTGGCGATGCTTAAACGTGTCGGCCGGGGCCAATACGGAAAGAACCAGGATACCGCTGAGGATAAATAGAATTTGGCGAGTCATGATTGTGCCTCCTACTGGCGTTCTCTGTTTACGTCGATCCCTCATGGAGGTCGTGCCCATTATACCTGCCCTTGGACTGTCACTATGACAGTATATACGAAATTGTACCGGATCGGATCGGTTCTGTCAAAGAAAACTGATGGGTATACCGTGGTCTGTCTGCCCATGCTGTATGTCCAGAAAGGGAGTTTGTAACTGGCGTTATTAATAAGAGGTTGTCGAGAAAGTGATTACCTCTGGTCCGAGATAAACGGGTTTCCGAAGCCGTTGTTTCGTTTCCAGATCTCGTCCTTTTCGGCGGACAGGATCGCCTGATACCGGTGGGGGCGTCGAAAGGCGTTTCCCCAGATGGTCTTTTGTCGTCTCTGGCGGAGAGCTTCCATATCGAAGGTGGCGATAAACAGTCCCTCTTCCTTCCCGGCCAGCGCTACGCACTCGCCCTGCGCGTCATACGCGACGGAATGACCATTTTCATTGGGAGAGGGATAATTAGCCATGGCGACATGGCAGGCATTTTCCACGGCACGAACCCGAAACTGGACCAGGCGAAACTCGTCGAGCCCGCAGGCATTGGGCGTCAGGATCAGCTCGGCGCCTTTCAGCATGAGGATACGGGCGCTTTCGGGCTGTTCCCGATCGAAGCAGATCATGGCTCCGACCTTGACCGCTCCAAAGCGGGTATCGAGCTTGGCCACAAAGAACTCCTCTCCGGGCGTCATGGAGGCCTCCATCGTATGGAAGTCGCAGGTATGCACCTTGGCATACGTCAGGACCTCTTTGCCGTGCCGGTCAAAAAGGGTCACGGCGTTACGCGGCCAGGGATTCCATGCCTGCTCATAGGTTACGGCGATGGCCATGTCCAGTTCTCCGGCCAGGCGGGCAAACCGCTGGATGGAGGGGTGATCCGTCGGCACAGCCTGCCGCCGGAAGCTCTCCAAAGCGCCCTCTTTCTTGTCGTCGAAAGCGGTATAGCCGATATTCCACATTTCAGGCATCAGGGCGATATCGGCGCCGAGAGCGGCCGCCTGCCGGCAGAAACACTCCGCCTTGTCCATATTGGAGGACTGGTTATTGCCGTCGGGCCGCATCTGGAGAAGGGCTACTTTCAGAAGGGATTTATCCGGGGTAGGGGATCCTGATTCTGATGCCGCAATATAGACAGGGACCATAACGACCGACAAAATGATAAGAATTACAGATATCACAATCCATCGATGAAACATGAGTATTCTCCTCATATGTCAGGGTCTCCGGTATTCTGATAAGGTACTACGCGCCGTTACCTCTATGATAGGTAAAAAAGAATCCCAAATCAAGATTGCTCGTCCGGTAGAGGGCTGTTGTTTGTTTGGGATTTTGTCCGCTAAAATAGCGGTTATAGGGGGAATAGGGCATGGCAGGGCGGTTTTTCATGCGGAATTAGGGGTTTCCGGTTGACTTTTTTGCCGGAATGCGGTACATTAGAGGCAATAGAGGAGCGGTGGTATGCCATCAGCGCTTGGTGCCTGCCGTGGTTTCATCGCGCCTTGCGAACCGAAAACCGCCCGTTCATTGCGGAAAGTGCGGTATTGGGGAAATTTGTACTCATTGGTCTGTGTTGGAAAGGTGGGAAGATGAGTATCATACGATTGACAGTTGTCCCGTTGGCTCTGGTTCTTTGTCTGGCGTGCGGGCTTCAGGCGGGTACGATTTATGGGTGGGGAAATACCGAATTTCCGCCGGAAGGCGATACCTACGTCGGAATCGCCGCAGGGCAGGGATTCAGTCTGGCCGTGACCGAGGAAGGCGTCGTGGACGGCTGGGGGGATAACACCAATGGGCAGTTAAACCTTCCGGAAGGTTCCAATTACGCCCAGGTTGCCGCGGGACGGGCGTTTACGATTGCCCTGTTGAAGGATGGTTCTCTTACGGCGGTCGGACGGGGAGTGGAAGGACAGACCACCGTGCCGGCAGGGAACAATTATGTCTTTATTTCCGCCGGGGCGTTTCATGGCGTTGCGCTCAAGAGCGATAAGACCATCGCCGCCTGGGGAAAATATCTGACGGCAAATGCCGCTTCCCCGGTAGGCAATGATTTCAAGGCCGTCGATGCCGGCATGTATTTCGACCTGGCGATCCGGGAAGACGGTTCGCTGCATGCCTGGGGCGAGAACCAGGACAATGTGATTACCGACCTTCCGGCCGGCAATGACTTTATCGCCGTCTCGGCGGGCGGTTCGGATCCGTTCGGCGCCGCTCTGTATCAGCATGGCATGGCCTTGCGGAAAAACGGGACGATTGCGGTCTGGGGTGATGATACGTTCAGGCAAGTCAGCGATGCCCCGACCGAGGGCGGATTTATCGCCATTGCCGCCGGCGGTACATTCTGTGCAGCGATCAAGGCGGACGGTTCGCTGATCGCGTGGGGTGAAAATACCGTCGGACAGACGGTTGTGCCCAGCGGCAATGCATTTGCCAGGATCGCCGCCGGAACGGATCACGGTCTGGCCCTGGAGCAGTTTGGAACACTGGAACTGCTTAATCCACTGGGCGGCGAGATGTTCTCGGCCGGAAGCGTCCAGCCGATTCGCTGGCAGCCGGTTGGCGGAGCGGTCGGCGCGGTGACCGTGGAATATACCCTGGACGATGGCGCTAACTGGTATGAGATGTCTCCTCCGGCCAATGAGAGTACGATCATTTCCGAACCGAACAGTATAAGCCGGTATGACTGGTTTGTGCCTCTGTCCAACAGCTCGGCCGCCAAAGTGCGAGTCATTTCGGCCCTCAGCGAAGCTCAAAGCGGGGCCTTTACGATCTTTCACTGCAATTTACGGGCCGACGCCAACGGCGACTGCGTGGTCGATATTCAGGACCTGGCCATCATGACCGAGGAATGGCTGCGAAGCGAAGATCCGCTGCTGGGACCGGCGTATCCGGGCGATTTCGACGGCGACGGGGACATTGACGACGACGACCTGTCCATTTTCGACGCGGCCTGGATGAGCCAACGCGGAGATGGCAACTGGAACGAAGCGGTCGATATTAGTATGCCCGCCGACGGAAAGATTGACTTTGACGACTGGTTCATCTTCAGTCAGAATTACCTGATGGGTTTGTAATCCGTCTGATACAACACGATTCAACAGGGGCCATGGATTCTGCCCGAGTCCGTGGCCCTTTTTCTTTGGAAGCCGAAGGTTTATATTGTCGAATTCCGACAGGCATTTACAGTAACGGGGCAATATTTCTATGTCCATGGAATGAGTAGACGATAAGATAGAAAGCGAGGAATACGTAGATGGACATACAGAATAAATCGACGGGACCGATGACTTTGGAGGATATCCGCCTTTCCGGTCGGAGAAATAAGATTCTCGTACTTGTGACGGGAGTCATTGTCCTGTTGATGGCCGGGGGGTGGGCTTTGCTGAGCACCCATCGATTCCAGACACATACTATCCGTATCAATCAGGAGCACCTTCTGGATATCGCCCGCATCGAAGCGAGGCTCTTGAAAAATCTTCTCCAGCAGGAGAAAGATTCTTATCTGGAATCATTTACATCGGATATCACCGTAGGGGAAAAAGGATATATCTGGATCATCGACAAAAACGGCATATTGTTGAGCCATCCGGACAAGAATCAAATCGGCAAAGACATGATTGAGATACGGAGAGCCGCCTTTCCGGATTACGATTGGTCGTCGCACGAACTCGTCAATGAACGAATGCGCAAGGGAGAGGAAGGCGTCGGTATTTATCAATCGGTATGGTGGACTGAAACGGAACCGGAAGCATCCAATAAACTGATTGGCTTTGCTCCCGTGCATACCGAAAAACAGTTCCTGTCGGTGGCTGTATGCATGTCCTATGAGGAAATCGCCGGACCGATCCGGGCGTATACTTTGCGAACCTTTACCATTGCAGGCATGGCGATAGCGCTTTTTGCGTTGGCGGGACGAATTTATTACAAAAGCCAGCAAAGGGAAAATGAGGCGTTGCAGCAGGAGGTTGCCGAACACCTAAAGACCCGTCAGGCTCTTCAGAAAGCCCATGATCGGCTGGAACAAAATGTCGAGGAACGAACGGTTGAATTGCGGCAAACCAATGAATTGCTTCGAAAGGAATGCCAGGAGCGAAAACTGGCCGAGGAGCGGAATCGGGATCTGGCAAAATTTCCAAGCGAAGATCCCAATCCGGTTTTGCGGATTGCCATCGAAGGAACTGTCACTTATGCCAACAAGGCGGGCGAAATCCTGCTGGAAGAATTGGGAACCGGTCCAGGCCGGATGTTGCCCGATCCGTGGAATCGTATTGTGCAGGAGGTTTGCCGTTTGCAGGACCATACACAGGCGGAAATCGCACACGGCGACCGAATCCTTTCTCTTACGTTGGCCCCTTTTAAAGATTCCGGATATGTCAATCTATATGGATTGGATATAACAGAACGAAAAAGGCTGGAGCAGGAAATTCTACGGATCAACGATGTCGTTCAGGGAAATGTCGGACGGGATTTACATGATGGTCTCTTGCAGCAATTAACCGGGGTGACGTTTTTTTGCGATACCCTTGTGGAAAATCTCACCACCGCCGCCTCGCCGTATATCGAAGACGCTCGGGAAATAGCGGGATATCTGCGCCGTTTGACGAATTGGGTTCGTGATCTGGCCAAAGGATTATATCCGGCCGATCTGGATACCAACGGGCTAGGATTTGCCATGGAAAGACTGGCGTCTACAGCCGGTCATCTGTTCAGTATTTCCGTTCTTTATGAATCCGACAATGTTGTTGCAATTTCCAATCCACAAACGGCCCTGCACCTGTATCGTATCGCACAGGAAGCGATGAATAACGCGGTAAAGCATGGCAATGCAAAACATATTCGAATCCGTCTATTCGGCGGGGAGAATCGGCTTACGCTGGAAATTGTCGACGACGGGGCCGGTTTTTCCGAAAAAACCGTCGGCGATGGAATGGGACTTCAAAGCATTCGTTATCGCGCCAAGGCGATCGGCGCCGCACTGGAGATATGCCCCGGAGAAACGAAAGGCGCCATTGTGCGTTGCGTCCTTTCGGGGATGGCGTAAAATAAGAGGGATGTATGAGCCAATATGAAAAGTCGTCATGGGGCGAAAAGAGAGCTCGGATTTTTATCATCGACGATCATCCCATCGTCCGGGAGGGTTTAACGAGACTGATCGCCACCAAGGCCGGGGGGGACTTGACGGTCTGCGGGGAAGCGGAGGAGGCCGCCGCCGCTATTCAGGAGATAGCCAAAGTGCGGCCGGATTTGGCCATCGTGGATATCTCGCTGCGCGGTTATGATGGAATCGAATTGACGAAGAATCTGAAAAACCAATTTCCTTCCATGCCGGTCCTCATTCTTTCCATGCACGATGAGCAGTTGTATGCGGAAAGATCTCTACAGGCCGGCGCTCATGGTTATATCATGAAAAATGAATCTCCCGATTTGCTTCTGACGGCCATTCGGAAAATCCTGTCGGGGCAGGTTTACGTGAGCGAGTCGGTTTCACGCAGGATTCTTCAACGCATTCAGCGCGAAGGTGCCGATGCCCTTTCTACCGCCGTGGACTCGCTGGCGGACCGTGAATTGGAAGTATTTCACCATCTCGGACATGGGCTCACCACCCGTCAGATCGCGGATCGCTTATGTATCAGCGTAAAAACCGTCGAAACGCATATGGCGCGGATAAAGGCGAAATTGGATGTCCAGACCTTTAACGAATTGATTGTTCGCGCTGTCTTGTGGGCCAATGACCAACATTCCAACTGAAAATATCCTATCTGCCTTTGGTGTGCCAATGTAGGGTATGCCCTTACAATGAAGTCCTGTTTTGCCCGACTGTCATCAGGGGAAACATTCGCTATACTCAATGCATAGGGGCGGGGAAGAAGACATTAAGTACAGGGATGTTGTCAATGAAAGCAAAAAACACAGATCCGACGAGGATTGCTGAATTGAGTGAATTCGAATAAACACAACAGGTCTGTTATGAAGAGAATGGCATCGAGGAAATACGGGGGTCGAATTCGAGCGCCTGCCTTGCCCGTGCTTGTTTTTGCAGTCGCCCTTGTCGTTGTGATGGGCTTGTTCTATCATCGCGCCCGCCGTTATGAGTCGGTCGGCATTGCCCGAGGCCGGGTCTATCAAATTGCGGCCACATGTCCGGGGCGGCTGGAAGCGGTGCAGGTTCGATTGTTTGAAACCGTGAAGCGCGGCCAGCCCGTGGCGATTCTAAATGCCGTCCTGGAGAATGAGCCTTTGCGCAGTCAATTATCGACCCTCACAGCGCAGATTGAATATTTGCGCTCGCAATTACCGGCGTTACGAGAAGAATTCATGGCGGAACAGACGGAACGGCAGATCAATTACAATACTGACCATAGAAGACTGGATGTCGATATGGAGCTGGCCCGGCTTCGCATTCTGGAAATACGAACCGATCTAGCCGAAGACCGGAAATTGCAGGAAGAACTGAATATGGATCTGCAGGCTTACCAGGAGCTTGTCAAACACGGAGATGTGGGCTTCAATGTCAAGGAAAGGGCCAGAATTCAGTACGAGGCCCTGACCAAGAAGATTCAGGAAAATGAACGATTGCTGGAACAGGCCGAAACCGATCTGGAGATGTGTTTGCGCCGGCGGGATGGATTTGCCCTTTACCAGCCCTACCATCCCGATCCCAATCATGCGATGGAAGTGGTGCGCAGGGAAATTCGGATACAGGAAAAGCTTATGGAAGAAATAGAGGCCCGGTTTGAGCCGATCGTATTACGGTCGCCGATCGACGGGGTCATTATTTCTATCCCGGGCAATTCCAATGAAATCGCATTGCGCCGGCCGGGAGAAAATATCCTCCGAATGGCGGGCGAGGTCGTGAATGCAGGGGACCCGGTTTTAGCGGTAGCTGAGACGAAGCCGCAAGAAGTTGTGGTCTATGTAGAGGAAAAACAAATGGCCCGTTTTTGTAAGGGTATGGCCGTCGAACTGGTGAAGCATAACAGCCCTTTGCAAATTGCCAGATCGCAGATTGTGGAAATATCGCCGACAATGGAGATGATGCCGGAACGATTGTGGCTGGACGCGACCGTACCCCAGTGGGGGCGTCCCGTCCTGGTGGCTATTCCGCCGGATATGCACCTTGTCGCAGGAGAGTCGGTCCGCATTCGGACCTTGTGACGCGATTAATAAAAAACATTTGGTAACGCTTCAGAGAGTATGGCGGCGGCGGATGTGATCCATGGCGACGGCGGCCATACGGTCATGGTCGAAGGCCATGGGGGGAAACGCGTCAAAGTCAAACCAGGCGGCCCGGTCGGCGTCGTCCCCGGCCATGACGGCCATTTGATCGGGCCGGGCTTGGCCAAGGAAAGCGATTGAGATGGTGCGTCCGCGAGGGTCCCGGCCGACTGTGCCGAAGGTATGCATCGGCTCCAGAGCAATCCCTTTCAAACCGGTTTCTTCGGCCAGTTCGCGGGCCACCGCTTGCTCCAGTTCCTCGTCCATCTCAATAAAGCCGCCGGGGAAGGCCCATTTGCCGCGAAACGGCTCATGGCCCCGCTGGATCAGGAGAAACTGGATGGCGTTATCCGCAAGCACATAGACAACCGCATCGACAGTGACCATCGGACGGGGCCATTCGTAGATATATTGTCCTTTAACCGCCATAACTTACTCCGGGTTTGTGGATTGATCCGACATTGGTTTTTTCTCGAGCTGCCAGAGTGTACCTTCGATAAGATGGAGATAAAAAGAGCCTTTCAGGAGTTTCCCCTCGGCTGTAAAATCAATGGCTTTTTCTTCCCATTGGGTGATGTGGACAATTCCCTGATCGCTCTGTGTGACCGAGCCGGTTTGCTTCTGGACGGCACCTTCGTAGGTGAGAAAGCGAAGGGGATGGTCGAAAATTTTCTCCAATGGTACGGGCTGATCGGCAATTTCCCGTGGATCAATGAGCAGCCGCCATGTGGCCAGATGGTCGGCCTGTTCAATCATAAAGTCCCAGTGAATGTCGTCGCCTCGGGTATGTCGGAGAAGTACAAACTGACGAATTACTTCGTTATGGTTGGTCATCTCCATCTTCTCAAATGGGGAGCGGACCTTCACTAGCCTGGATGGCCGTAATGGCGACGGTGGCGACAATGTCTTCGACGCTGCATCCGCGGGACAGGTCGTTGACGGGTTTGTCCAGCCCCTGCAGGACCGGTCCATAGGCCTCGGCGCCGGCCAGTCGCTGGACGGCTTTGTAGCAGATGTTCCCCGCCCCCAGATCGGGAAAGATAAAGACGTTGGCGCTGCCTTTGAGCTTGCTCTTGGGGCATTTTTTGGCGGCGATATCGGGAACAAACGCCGCATCGAACTGCAATTCACCATCCACCGGAACCGCTGCGCCGAACAGGGCAAAAATCCGTTCGGCCGCGCGTTCGGCGGCGCGGGCCATTTTAATCGCCCCGGTCCCGGCGCCCGATCCTTTGGTCGAATAGGACAGGATTGCGACGCGGGGCTTGATGCCGAACAGGAAAGCCGTGCGGGTGGTCGCCACGGCGATATCGACAAGCTGGGATTCGTTGGGCTCCTGGTTGAGCCCGCAGTCGGCAAACAGAAGCACCCGATCGGGCCAGCACATGAAGAACATGCTGGACACCGTACGGCAGCCGGGCGCAGCCTTGATGATCTGCAGGGCGGGGCGGATCGTGTCGGCCGAGGAATGAACGGCTCCGGCGACCAGGCCATCGGCATCGCCCAGTTTGACCATCATGGTGCCGAAATACATCGGGTCACAAAGAAGTTCCTGGGCCTGCGATTCGGCCATGCCCTTCGATTTGCGGAGGGCATATAACTGATCGGCGTATTCCTTTTTCTTCTCGGCACAGGCGGGATTTTGCACCAGGCTCTCCGGGCCCGGTACACCCAACTCCACCAACTGGCGGGTAATGGCGTCGGTCTCGCCCAGAACGACCAGATCGGCAAAATCGCGCTGTCGGATTATCGCAGCCGCCTCGATCATGCGTCGATCGGCGCCTTCGGGAAGGACGATCTTTTTTCGAAGTTGTCCGGCCCGCTCAATAACGGTCTCGAAAAATGTGGCCATAAACGATTCTCGTAATTCCGTGAATAGTGGAAAGAAGGATTCAACTACCGCTGTTTTGGTGGGACGTATTTTCGCGCACATCGAGCTGCCGTTCCAACTCGTCGGTGCTGTTCTGGACCTTTGGCAGCTCGGTCACGCTGCCCAGCTTGAACTGAAGCAGGACAGGGGTCTGGTTTTCCGGAACATCAAAGGCGACATCATACCAGGCCGCCTTCCCGCCGGAGGGCTTTTCGGTTAGATCCTTATCCCGGTCCACTGTAATCACCTCGTGGAGCGGCTTGTCAACCAGTTTCCCGTTTTCGACAAATTTGACGGGGTAAAAGACAGTGCCCTTTCCGGTGGTGTCGGCCGGGCGGGAGGCGTCCTTGGCGACAAGCCGAATCTGAGCCGGGGCAAAGGAAACCCCGCCGGCGGGGGAGGCGGCGCCTCCCTGCTTGATGCTGGTATATTTTAAACCCATGCGAACCACCAAAAAACCGCCTTCATCAAAGGTGCGCCGGCGCACGCCCTTGGAAGGTACGATCATACCGTTGGATCCCGAAAGAGGATAGGTCTGCCCTATGCGTGACAGATGAAGCTGATCGAGATAATCGGCATGATAGACGGCAAAGCTTTTCGTGCCGCTCAGAGAGCCCTGGCTGATCCAGGAGAATAGACCGCTGATCATGCCGTCGACATTGATCAGGAGTTTACTGGGATTGGCCGGCGATTCCGAACCGGGAGAAAACCGCGCATAGCTGATGAAGCGGGAACTGGTGACAGAGCCCGTGGCGACAAGAAGAACTCCCGAAAGAATCAAACCTTGAAAAACGCCAAGGACGGGAACGACAATTTTTTGCGCCAGCGAACCCAGATCGATCTGCGAACCGACGACAAAGCCTGCCAGAACGCGCAATAGAACGGCGGACAAGACAAATAACACAAGAAGACTGACGGGGGGCCATTTGGGACCGATCATGCCTCTGGCGATTACCAGGTTGTTTACGGTATCGAAATATCCCATGGCGATCAGCAGGCCGAAAACAGCGCAAATCAGCGAAACGATGGCGGTCATGATCGTGCATTTGAGATAATAATAGATGGCACATGCTACGATAATAAGCAGTATGACGCCTAGAATGATCATTTATACTCCCGTTCTATCGTATTATGGATTGCCGTTTTGTTGTTTTTCGTTTTCTTCGCCTTTTTGCGCGAAGTGGCGTATGACTTCGTTGATCGAGGTAATGCCCTGAGCCACCTTCTTGATGCATTGTTCCTGCAGGTAGAGCATCCCGGCTTTTCGAAACAGGGCCCCCATTTCCTTGATCGACTTGGCTTTCTTGAGGGCCGCCCGCAGGGGATCGTCGAGGAGTATCATTTCAAAGACGCCGGTCCGTCCATAGAAGCCGGTGCCCTGGCACTTTTCGCAAACGATGGGTTTGCCGTGCTTGTCGTATTCGATCTCGCCCGGCCGATACAGGACCTCGATTTTATCCGCGGGGATGTTGAATTTACGCAGGAGGTCCTGATTGGGTTGATAAGCCTGCTTGCAGTCCTCGCAGAGGATGCGGATCAGCCGCTGGTTCAGGATGCCGGCCAGGGTATCCAGGGCCAGGTCCTTGTCCTCGGCCAACTGGAGCCAGCGGCTCAGCGCCTGCAAGACGCCGGCGGCCTGCAGGGTGGGATAGACAAGCACGCCGTCGCGGGCGGCCGCACAGGCCAACTGGGCGCATTGTTTGTCCTCGCAATCGGCGATCCCGATGATTTCCGGACCCATGCGAAGCACGGTCTGGACCTTCTTGGCATACGTGGTGGCCCCCTCATCGGTGGGGGAATACAGGTGCTGGCTGATATTCTGCAGGTCCGCGGCCAGTTTCTTTTCGACCGTATTGACGTTGTTCATATACAGGTCATGATTGCGCAGAAGGGCGTACATGGTGGTGGTTGTGCCGTTCTTGGGCGGGGCGGTGATCACAACAACGCCCTTGCTCAGTTTGCGCAGACCTTTGATGGCTTCGACCTGCCTGGGTCCGAATCCCATTTCCTCCACCGTCCGGGTACCGTATTCCTGCACGCGGGAAACCTTGATCTGCTCGCCCGCGGTCGATCCGGCCGTCAGGACCTCCCACTTAATGCGGTCGGGGCCTTTGTCGATGCGGAATTTACCGGTCTGCGGCTTGCGGCGTTCTTCTACGTCCAGGTCGGCCATATGTTTGATGAAATGGATAAAATGCTCCATCTCCTCGCGGGAGCGGGCGGCTTGCTTCATCGGCATTCCATCGACGATATAGGTGACCGAATAGTCCTGTTGGCCGGACTGAAAGAGGATGTCGGCGGCCCGCCGCCAGATGGCGTCCTCAAACAACTCGCACACCATCTGAAATCCGATCGCCTCGGAGGTTTTCGGCAGCGGCACAGGGACTTCGTTGCCGTTGGCGGTCACCAGCGTCAACCCTCGCGTGGCTTTTTCCATCCGCTTCTGCTGATTGACGAAGAGATTTTTGATATGGTCGGCCGTCAGGACTTTTTCAAAATCGGCTACGCGGGCATTGCGGTGAACGACATAGGCCAGGGAAGTCGCGCCCAGCACCACGAGATAAAGCAGAATTCCAATAAAAAAAACCGGAACCAGAAGCCAGACGAGCAATCCGATCGCCCCGGCGAGAATCATCGCCGTCGTCCATTGCACGGTCCTGGTCTGGACTTCCTGGGTGTCTTTGTAGGTCCAGTTGACCAGAGGCATCCAGAGGAAAAAGAAAATCAAAACAATCGCCAGTTTAATCGGGGAGATATATCCGCCGTATCCCGCGGCCAGTGCAAACGATATCGTCAATTCCATGAAGCACACCTAACCAAGATTACATAATCCCACTTGTCGCTGAGCGAATGCCCTTGAGAGCCATTTCCAGTTCTTCCGTGTTTGGCGCGTATTGTTTGGCCACCCGAAGATCGATCCATTCCTCGACGACCAGTCTTCGCAGCGATTCGGTAAAATCCTGCATTCCCTCTCCCTCTCCGGATCGGATGGCCGTGGGAATGTCATTTTCCCGCGATTCAGTAATGAGCTTGCGAACGATCGGGGTGCGGAGCAGGATTTCCACGGCGGGAATGCGCGGCGCATCGTTCCGGATGCCGGGCAGCAACTGCTGGCTGACCACGGCTCGGATGGTCAGAGCGAAGGTCTGCCTGGCCAGATCCCGTTCCTCCTGCGGGAACAGATCGAGGATTCGCTGGATGGTCTGGGAGGCATTGTTGGCATGCAGGGTTCCAAAGACCAGGTGGCCCGTCTCGGCGGCCCGCATAGCGGCTGTGAGGGTCTCGTTATCGCGCATCTCACCGATCAGCACCACATCCGGGTCCATGCGCATCAGAGAGCGAAGGGCTTCGTCGTAGGTGGGCACATCGATGCCGATCTCGCGTTGCGACACGATGGCCCGTTTCTCGACGTGCAAAAATTCGATCGGATCTTCAACCGTTACGATGTGACAGGCCCGCGTGGCGTTAATATGGTCGATCATGGAGGCGATCGTTGTGGTTTTCCCGCAGCCGGTAGGACCGGTAACCAGCACAAGGCCGTCGTGATGCTCTGCGATTTTCTCGACCACGGGTGGCAAGTGCAGGGTTTCAAACGGAGGAATATGGCTGCTGATATGCCGGGCGGCCATGCTGGTCAGGCTTCGCTGACGAAAGGCGCAGATGCGAAACCGGTCGGTTTGCCCCACCTGATAGGCAAAGTCCAGGGATCCGTTTTCGAGAAAGTACTGTTTTTGTTTGGACGTCATGATTTCGAAGAGGAGCTCTTCGATCCGCTCCTGTGTCATGATCTCCCCGGTGGTGTTTTTCAGGCGGCTGTGGACCCGCATTTTGGGGGCCATTCCCACCTTGAGATGCAGGTCGGAGGCATCCGCTTTAATGGCGGCCTGAAACCATTTTTCGATATCCGGCGTTTTTTCCAGATGCACGTGACTGTCAATCGGCTGGCCCTTCATTGGGGGCTCCTGTATTGTTACTTGCTGTTACCTTAATTTTTGTCGTTTCCCCGCCTGGATTCCATTAGAGAATCCCCCCTTATGTCGGTCGGGGTCCAGACATTGCTGGAAAACCGCATTATACCCTATCTTCCCAAATCATGTCAACGCCGATATCCCCAATAATGGTTCGAAATCGACAGGATGGCTCCGGGGCCGGTCCTGTTTCAGAACCGGATCATCCGATCAGAAACAGGGTCAGTGACAGGTAAATCGCTACGCTGATGGAGTCGTTGGCGGTCGTGACCAGGGGACCGGAACTGATGGCCGGATCGATCCCGATCCTGCGAAATAAAAACGGCAGCAATAAACCGAGAGTTGTGGCGACCATAATCGCCGAAAACATGGCCAGACCCAGGGCCCCGGCGATATCCAGGGCCTGCACGGTATTGAGATGGACTTTTTGGCTGTCCAGCAGTCCGGCAGGCATAAGATGCAGCACCAGACCGCAAAGCAAAGCCCCCGCCAGCCCGCAGAACAAAGCGACCGTTAGGGCGACACGGACCTCCCGGGCGAAGACCTGGCCCAGTTTTAGAGCGGCCAGATCGCCCGTAGCCAGGCCGCAGACAACGATGGCCGAGGTTTGCAGACCGGCATTGCCGCTGATGGCCGCCACCATCGTAACGAACGCGACCGCAGTAGCGTAAATCGTGACGAGTTTGGCGTCAAAAAACACATTTTTGAAGAACAGCGCCACTACAGTGGTCACGGCGGTTCCGGCCAGGCAGGGCAACAGCCAGGTCATCCGAATCCGGGCCGCGCGGAGAATCGAAAAGGTTTCCAGCTCGGCCGGATCGGTACCGGCCATGGCATAGAAGTCCTCCGCGGCTTCTTCTTCGCCTACTTCGATAACCCGATCGGCGGTGATGCGGCCGACGAGCCTGTGCTTGTGATCGACGACAGGTACGACAATCAGATTATTTTTTTTGAACAGATTGAAGATTTCTTCCTGGTCGGTGTCCACCGTAACGAAAAGGGTGTCGGGCTCCATAATGTCTTTGATACGCGTCTGTTCCGGTTTGGTGATCAAAAACCGGATGCGGACCTCGCCCATAAACCGGTCGTCCTTGTCGGTAACAAATACGGCAAAGAAATCCTCCTCCAGATTACCCTGGCGGAACTTGTGGATCGCCTCGCCGACGGTGGCATCCTCGCATACCGAAATCACCGACGGATCCATAATCCCGCCGGCCGAATCCTCCGAATAGACCATCAGATCTTTGATCTGCGAGGCCAGATCGTCCGAAATCTGTTCGAGAACCTCCTTGCTCTCTTCTTCGGGCAATTCAGCCAGCAGGTCGGCGGCATCGTCGGCATCCAGTTCCTCAATCAGACCGGTCAGTTCGTCCTCGGCGAGCAATTCGAACAATTCGGACCGCGTCGCTTCATCGACCTTTTCCAATACCTCGGCCGAGGCCGTCCGATCCAGAAGGTCAAAGACGATGCGTTGCTGCTCTTCCTGAAGGATTTCGACGATTTCGGCCAGATCGCTGGTTCGCTGCTCGGCCAGCAGGGCTTTCAGGTCGTCGGTCCGACCGGCTTGGATCAATTCCATGATCTGCGCCAGCAGTTGCTCTCTTTGTTCGGTCATGACTCCGTTCCTGAACCATTTTCTGAATATGGATATCCATCGAGATCCCGTTGGGACTTATTAGACCCCGCCGGAGAGGATTTGGCAAGGGCCTCAAAACGATTCCTGCCCAGAAACTGCTTTACCCGGGATTTTTTTTTGCTATAATGAATTGGTTGAGGGGTTTTGAGTATGGTGCGGAAAGGGAAAACGGTATGAAACGAAAGATTGGCGTGTTGGTGGTTCTTGGGATGCTGATCGGGATCGGGATGGCGTGGAGCTATCCCAGGCCGGCGGCGGTGCCGGCGATCGGCGACTGGACATTGGAGGTCGTTTATGAAAATCCCCAACAGATCACCATGCGACTGCCCGGCGAGGAGCAGCCGAGGCGATTCTGGTATATCCTCCTTACCGTGACCAATACCAGCGCCATGGCAGACGCTCCTTTTTACCCTTCCTGCGAAATGGTAACCGATACCTTCAAAACGATTCAGGCCGGGACCAACACCCCGCGCGCCGTATTCGATGCGATTAAACTGCGGCACCAGGGAGTGTATCCCTTTTTAGAAGCATTGGAGGATGTGGACCATAAAATCCTCCAGGGACAGGACCATAAACGCGATATAGCCATCATCTGGCCGGATTTCGATGCCAAGGCCGGGACGGTAACGTTTTTTGTCGCCGGATTGAGCAATGAGACCACGGTGATCGATCATCCGATCGAAACGGATGCCGCCGGCCGGCCCCAAAAGGTGATCCTGCGCAAAACGCTGGGTCTGGAATATTTCACCGGCGGCGACGCCCAACTGCGGGCCCAGACGAACCTGACGTTTAAGAGCAAGATCTGGGTGATGCGGTAAAAGATCAGATCCGCGGGATATCCCGATACAAAAAAGGCGACATCCTGAGTATACAAGAATGCCGCCTGTCTCTGTTTTCAAACATGCTTTGATCGGACGTTCAGTTCTGTCTATTTTGTGGAAAATTTGAAAACGGTCACTTCCTCATACGCCTGCCCCGGCTTTAGTACAACGGAGGGGAAATGCGGCTTGTTGGGCGAATCGGGCCAGTGCTGGGTTTCCAGGCAGAATCCATTGTGTTTGTTATAGGTGGTTCCCTTGCCTTTATTGGAGCCATCCAGGAAATTGCCGGTATAGAATTGCACGCCGGGCTGGGTGGTCTCGATCTCTAAAACACGCCCTGTCTCAGGCTCATACACGGTAGCGCACCATGCCATGGATCCGTCCCGGCTGTTGAGACAGAAATTATGGTCATATCCTCCGGTCATAGGGACGTCTTTCAACCGTTCGCCGATGGTATGCGGGGAGGTAAAATCGAAGACGGTTCCTTTGACGCTTTCCAATTCTCCGGTGGGAATCAAACCCTCATCGACAGGGGTGTAATAGTTGGCGTTCAGAGTCAGCACATGCCCGAGAATATCGCCGGAGGCCTGTCCGGCCAGGTTGAAATAGCTGTGGTTGGTTAAATTCAGCACGGTGGCCTTGTCGGTGGCGGCCTTATACGTAATTTTTAGCTCATTGTCGGCGGTCAGTTCATAGACGACGGTACAATCCAGATTGCCGGGATAACCCTCTTCCATATTCCTGCTCAGGTAGTTCAGAGTCAAATGGACGCTGTCGGAGCGGGGCCTGCCGGGCACAGCGGTCCAGACGACCTTGTCGAATCCGACGATCCCGCCGTGCAGGTGGTTTTCTCCGTTGTTGACGACCAGGGTGTATTCCACACCGTCCAGGGTGAACCTGCCCTTGGCGATGCGGTTGGCGTAGCGGCCGGCGATCGCGCCGAAATAAGGGTGCCCGGCCAGATATTCTTCCATGGTATCGAATCCGAGAACCACGTCATCGATCTTCCCATTGCGGTCGGGTACCATTAGATGCGTAATAATACCGCCGTAATTGGTGATTTTGACGGTCATGCCGTTGCCGTTGCTGAGCGTGTACAGATCGACCGATGTGCCGTCGGGCGTCTTGCCGAAGAATTCCCTGGAAATGTTCATGTCCGTCCCTTTTCCGAATTGCAGTCCCATGTTCTGGCTGTCACAGCCCATATAGAACAAACCTACCACGGCGGCGACCAGCATCAGAAAACGCGTCTTCATGGTTCATCCTTTCCAAATCGTGATGTGACCATCCTTTTTGTCCCGGTCCGTCCCGGAAAGCCGATATAGTAATGGGGGCCATAGCAGGCGTCAAGGGCGTCTTTTCGACAAATGATCGGCCTGGTGGTTCCCAGGGCGGCCCCCTCATAAACGCGGCAATAGCCTCATTAAAAGGTCGGTGACAGGGGAAATTTTCGTTGACCGAAATCCCTTCGGTCGATAGAATGAAATACGGTAGTCGGAGAGAATTTGGACTCCGGCAAAAGGAGAAACCGGGGGGCAAAGGGAGGCTCTGCATGATCAAGTTTCGGTGTGCCAAATGCAACCAGAAAATGGGAGTAAAGGACGACTGGGCCGGTAAGCGTGTACGCTGTGCACGCTGCCAGGAGCCCTGTGTGGTGCCCAGTCCAACGGCCAGCAAGCCTGCCCAGGCGATCTCCACAACGCAATATACCGATCCGCCCGATCCGTTCGGAGCCGGGAATCTGGATATCTTTAGTGACAATCCCGTAATGGGGGAGGGGAACACTCCTGCAGAACCGCCATTGGAGAGAGTCCCGGTAGCGACCGGCGCCGGGCAGGCCGGAGGCGGCGAGGGCGTGGATATGTGGGGCGATGACGTCTTCGGAGCAGACCTTCAGGCAGGACCGTCTGTCGAGATTCAGGAAGCGCCCCCAAGACCGGCTTCCACCATACCTACTGTTAAGTCATCCGGAGGCACAGTTCCGGCGATGGCTCTAGCCAAAGGTGCGGGGAAAATTCCTTTATCAATTGCTTGTTCCGTTGTGTGCACGCTTGTTGTAGCGGCGATCTGGGCTGGTGTAGGAACCGTAACAGGATTTAACTTTTTCTATCTGGAAGTTCTCATCGGAGCGGCCGCGGGAGGTGGTCTTGTCCTTTTAACCCACCATCGAAATATGTTTTTAGGTGTTGTTGCTGCTGTTATCGGATTGGGAGGAATGATGGCTGGTAAAGCTTTTCTGGCTCAATGGTATTTGCTTCCGGAAATAAAAACATTAGCTCGAGACAATCAAAAGTTTATGAATGAAATGCAAGGCGATCTGACCGATAAAGCAATTGACGAAATGCTGGAAGAAGAACCCGGTGTAATGTTTATAATTGTCTGTCGCCATATGGAGGAAACCGATCAGATAGAAAAAGGAACCGTACAGGTATTGCTTCAGAATTTCGCTTTTCAACAGGAGGACGAGGAGTTGGATGAACAGATGGTAGAGTATCTCCCGAAAATTATGGAAACGATGTCCGAGTGGGATCAAGAGCAAGCACGGCAAATGACTCGAAAGTACGCTCCTGATTTGATGCAGGAAATTTTTCAGATCATGAGCGATACACCGGCCGGTTTTACTATGGCGTTTCAGGAAACATTTGACTATTGGGATTGGATTTTGATTCCGATTGGTATGGCTGCCGCATTCGGCGTAGCGGCAAAAGAGAAGGATTAACTCTATCCGCTGAAGAATTTTTATTGTTTAGCTACTCCGCCTTCAGGCGACGGCTCATGAGGTCGTGGATGGCCGCCGGGACGCTTTTGCCTTCGTGGATCACTTCGCAGACCGCCTCGGTGATGGGCATCTCGATGTGGTGTTTTTTCGCCAGGGCCAGCACGCCGCGACAGGTCTGGACGCCCTCGACGATCCCACGAATGGACTGCTGCGCCTGCTCGCTGGTCATGCCGCGCCCGATCCGCTCCCCGAAGGAGCGGTTGCGTCCATGGGGCGAGATGCAGGTGGTGACCAGGTCTCCCAGGCCGGACAGGCCCGCAAACGTATGTTCCTGAGCTCCCATAGCCAGCCCAAGGCGGCGAATCTCGGCCAGCCCGCGGCTCAGCAGGGCGGCCTTGGCATTGTCGCCGAGACCGATGCCGTCGATGATCCCGGCGGCGATGGCGATGACGTTTTTAACGGCCCCACACAATTCTACCCCGAAAAGGTCGGCATTGGTATAGACACGGAACATCTCGCCGTTAAAGCTTTTCTGGATTTGCCGGGCCAGAGTTTCGCTGCGGCTGGCGGCTGTCGCCGTCGCGGGCAGGCCGCGGGCGATCTCGTCGGCGATGGTCGGCCCCGAAAGTGCGGCATAGCGGCGTTTCTTGCCGAGGACATCGGCCAGAATCTCCGTCGGACAAAGCAGGGTTTCCTGTTCGATCCCCTTGGCGACGCTGACGATCGGCACGGAGCGGGGCGTGTGCTTGCTGAGCCGTTCCCAGACAGGACGCATAAATTGACAGGGCACCGCCGAGACGATCAGCTCGGCGTGGACCATAGCCTTGTCGTCGTCGGCTTCAAAATCCAGTTCCTCCGGAAGCCGATATCCCGGCAAAAATCGGACATTCTCCCGTTTGATGGCGATTTCGGCGAGCTGATCGACGTCGTAGCCCCACAGCGTAACGTGAACGCCTTTGGCGCACAGCAGCATCGAGCATACCGTGCCCATCGCCCCATCGCCGATAATGGTGATCCTTTCGAACATGCCGGTATTAGAGCACAGGATTTGGACCATTGCAAGCCGCAATTCAACGGGAAGGGAATTGTTGATCTTAATCCGCCGGGACGCAGCGGCCCTGGGCCCAGCGGTACAGTTCGGCGATACGCTCCTTCATGGTCACCGACAGGGGCGGGGAATTCTGCAGGGCCTTTAGAATATGATCGGTGGTCACATCGCCGTTGCCGAAGGCCTCGTGCATGGCCGAGACAACGGCCTGCTCGATCTCGGCCCCGCTGTAGCCGTCGCTGGCTTCCACCAGTTGGGCGATGTTGAACGCTTCCGGCTTGCGATGCCGGCGGCGCAGGTGGATTTCGAAGATTTGTCGTCGGGCCTCGGATTGCGGCAAGCCGATGAAAAAGATTTCATCGAATCGGCCTTTTCGGAGCAGTTCGGGCGGCAGGGCGGCAATATCATTCGCCGTGGCTACCACAAAGACCGGATCGGCATGTTCCTGCATCCAGGTCAGCAGCGTCCCGAACATCCGCTGGGAGAGTCCGCCGTCGGTGCTGCGCGAAGCGGCCGAGGCGAACGCTTTTTCTATCTCATCCACCCACAGGACAGCCGGGCTCATCATTTCCACCTGCCGCAGAGCCAGACGCAGGTTTCGCTCCGATTCGCCGACATAGCTGTTATACAGCCGCCCCGGATCCAGGCGAAGCAGCGGCTGCTGCCAGGCGGTCGCTACGGCTTTGGCGCAGAGACTCTTGCCGGCCCCCTGCACGCCGAGCATGAGCACGCCCTTGGGCGCCTCCAGCCCGAACGAACGGGCCTCCTTGCTGAAGGCGCCTTTGCGGGTATGAAGCCATCGTTTGAGGTTCTCCATGCCGCCGATTTCCTCCATCGTCAGAGGCGCCTCAACATAGGTAAGCAACCCGTCGACGCGCAGCATCTTGCGTTTGCCGGCCAGGATGTTGACCACATCGTCGTCATTCAGAACCCGATTGTCGCCGATGGTCGAAAGCACAAGATCCCTGACCTGGCGACGGGTCAGCCCGCGCAGGTTCCGTAAAATAGCATCCATGCCCTGCGGGGAGATTTCGATGCGGATGGGCCGGGCTTTGTGGGCGCTTTTCAGGGAGCTTCGGACGATATCGACCAGCTCTTTTTCATCCGGCAGGGTCAGTTCATACGAGGTGACATGAGTGGAGATGACGGCAGGCCAATTGTCCTCGGCGTCGATCAGGGCCAGATTGGCCCCGGTAGCCTGGCAATGCTGGATCGCATCCCGGAGCAATCGCATGACGACGTTGTCCTTGATATGGGCGGATAAATCGAGCATAACATAGGTGATTTTCTGTCTTTGCAGAAGGATATAGCGCAGGGCCGAGGCCGCGGTATCGGTATCGGTAACGGGAGATTTGTCGAGGATGCCATCCCGAAATCCGCAGCCGGCCGACCAAATCAGTACTCCCTTGCGGTTGTTGAAGGCCGCCGTACAAAGGCACTCCAGGGCGTAGCTTTCCTCATGCGTGACGATGGAAACCGCCGCCGTACCCGCACGGATCATCTCGGTTAGATGCTGGATATCGCTCATATCGACCTATCCTCGTTGACCATCCTGTACCTCCTATTATAGCCAGCATGTGTCCAACAGACAACCCCTGACTCGATCTGATAACTTTACGAGAACCGGAGGTTGCATCCGGGCCTCAGAGGACCTACAATCGAACTAACTCGGTAAAAAATGATTCAGTAATGGAGTAAGGAATGCAGACAAAATGGGTAAGATCCGGACTTCTGTTCGGTGTGTTGATTCTCGCGTGTGCCGTGGGCGGTTGCCGTAAACGCACTGTTGAGCCGGAACAAGCCAAGCCCGAGACCACAGAGCAGATGCCGCAAGTAATCAGCCCCGTGCAGGCTGAACCGGTCAAGACAGAGCCGCAGGCCAAAACAGCGACGGGCGAAATCCCGCGATTCGGGGCCAACACGCCCTTTACGACCGACTCGCAAGGCCAGGATGCTCCGCCGCCCAAGCGGCTGTGGGCTGATTCCTTCTTGTGGGAAAAGGCGCCCGACCTGGTCGTGGCAAAATGGCTCACCAACGAGCCGCAGACCAAGGGCAAATATGTGCTCATCGAGTGCTGGGCGACGTGGTGCCCGCCGTGCCGCCGGTCGCTGCCCAAGCTCAGTGCGTTTGCTCAGAAATATGCCGATTCGCTGGTGGTCATCGGGATCAGTGAGGAAGAGGAGGAGCCCGTGCTCAAATTCATGGCTGAAAACGAGCTGAAGTTTCACGTGGCCGTCGATCCGCAGAAACGTTACAAGAATGCCCTGGGTGTCTTCGGCATACCGTACGCGATTCTGATCGAGCCGGAAGAGGGAGTAGTCGTCTGGGAGGGCTTTCCGCTGCTGGAAGGGCATGAATTGACCGAGGAGGTCATCGAACGCATTCTTGAGGTTGGCCGACAGCGGGGTATCCTGCCGCCTGCATAATTAATAGTGATTGATGAATGTCTTTCAACACCTTGTTGAATCTGTCAACATCCGGTTCAATGGCTGGCCAAAGGCTTGCCAAAATGCCGATAGGGGGGTATAAAAAGGGTTGTCTGGCTTTAACTATGCCCGCCAAGAATCTCCGCATGGGCAGAGGCGTGGTTTAATCTGCTGATTATGTTATCCAGGATAAACGAAAGGGAAAAATGGAATGAAGACGATGCAAGAGGCCATGGGTGTGATGCCGGTGGATCCGGCCCTGCCGTATAAGATCGCGGACCTGTCGCAGGCCGAGTGGGGCCGCAAGGAGATGGAACTGGCCGAAAACGAGATGCCCGGCCTGATGGCGACGCGGGTCAAGTACGGAAAGTCCAGGCCGTTGGCGGGCAAGAAGATCATGGGTTCGCTGCACATGACGATCCAGACCGCGATGCTGATCGAGACGCTGGTCGAGCTGGGCGCCGATGTCCGCTGGGCCTCGTGCAATATCTTCTCCACGCAGGACCATGCCGCCGCCGCGATCGCCAGGGCCGGCTCGGCGGCCGTCTTTGCCTGGAAGGGCGAGACTCTGGAAGATTACTGGTGGTGCACGGAGCAGGCCCTGACCTGGCCGGATGGATCGGGTCCGGACATGATCGTGGACGACGGCGGCGACGCGACGTTAATGGTCGTCCAGGGCATGCGGGTGGAAAAGGACCCATCCCTGCTTAAAAAGAAGTATGACAATCCCGAGTTCAAGATCATTATGCAGCGTCTGGCGGCGAGCTTCCAGGCCGATCCGCAGAAGTGGACGCGAATCGGACAAGCCCTGCAGGGCGTCTCGGAAGAAACGACGACAGGTGTGCATCGGCTCTATCAGCTCGCTGAGAAGGGCGAGCTGCCGTTCCCTGCGGTCAATGTGAACGATTCGGTCACCAAGAGCAAATTCGACAACCTGTACGGCTGCCGCGAGTCGCTCGCCGACGGGATCAAGCGGGCGACGGATGTCATGGTCGCCGGCAAGATCGTGGTCATCTGCGGCTATGGTGACGTGGGCAAAGGCTGTGCCCAGTCCATGCGGGGGCTCGGGGCCCGTGTGCTGATTACCGAAATCGATCCGATCTGCGCCCTGCAGGCTACGATGGAAGGGTATGAAGTTACGACGATGGAGGATGCCGCCGCGATCGGGGATATCTTCGTGACCGCGACGGGCTGCTGTAATGTCATTACCGGCGAGCACCTGGAGCGGATGAAAAACGAGGCCATCGTGTGCAACATCGGGCACTTCGACAGCGAGATCGAGACCAGCTACCTCCTGAATACCCCTGAATGCGTCAAGGAAAATATCAAGCCGCAGGTGGATAAGTGGACCCTCAAAAGCGGCCGTTCGATCCTCCTGCTGGCCGAGGGTCGGCTGGTGAATCTTGGCTGTGCTACGGGGCATCCTTCCTTTGTGATGAGCAACAGCTTTACCAACCAATGTCTGGCCCAGGTTATGCTGGCGACGCAAAAACTGGAACATAAGGTATATACGCTGCCCAAGAAACTGGACGAGGAGGTGGCCCGTCTGCATCTGGGGCGGCTCAGCGCCAAGCTTACAAAGCTGACGGAAGAACAGGCGGCTTACCTGGGCATTACCGTAGACGGACCGTATAAGCCGGAGCATTACCGGTATTAGTCGCCCGTAGGACAGGTTCGGTGTTTTTCCGAACCCATGCGGAAAATGGTTGATGCAAAAAAAGGGCAGCCAATCCGGTTGCCCTTTTTCATTTCAACATCTTCTTGGCGGGTATTACAAACGTTTGCCGCGGACGACCATGCCGGTCTGGTTTCGACCGATGTACGATTGACCATCCGGCGCGATGATGCAATGATCGATCCAGACCCCGCCGGGCGCTTCGGGATTGGGCCAATACAGTTCCAGAATCCCATCCTGCGTGATCCATCGGTCGCCGGGTTTGTCCTTGATCGTTCCATCGGATAGCAGCTCGATCGTCGAAGGCGATTGGAAATTGACCATATGCTCCCACGTCCCGGCAAGATCGGATTTGGTAATTGACGATTTCGGTTTCCCCATCGTTTCCACCGGTTCACCCGGAAGGGGCCAGCCGGCCTGGTCCCACAGCAGAGGCCGGATCTGCAGGTTGCGCGCCCCGTTTTCTTCACGGGCATCGTATGTATGGTGGACGATATAGTCTCCTTTGGGTGTATGCAGGATCGAATTATGCCCCGGACCGCGCCAGTTATCATAGCTGGCCAGGACGAGACTGCCGCCTTCGTCCTCCATCGGATTGCCCTGGATATCGAGGTATGGCCCGGTTGGCGTGCGGCTTCGGCCTACCATCACCTTGTATGTGCTGTTCACGCCATCGCAGCAATTGTCGAAGGAAACGAACAGGTAATAGAATCCCTCGCGAAAGATGACAAAGGCTGCTTCGATGGCATGACGCCGGGGACGACGGGCCAGCGAATAGATTTTT
>JAFGGE010000097.1 GCA_016930745.1 Sedimentisphaerales bacterium | reverse complement strand
TGTGGCACTCTTGATACCGAAAGGCAAGAGTAACAGAGAACACAAACCAAACCTAAATGTAGGAACTATATTATGTCTACTCGACAACGTACTCTGTTAGCCATTTTTATGGCCTTGCTTGTCGGTTCGGTGTATGCGGCTCCGACGATCATGAATATCGATCCGTTGACCGGGCCCGGCACCACGCGGGCGGATATCGTCTGGAAAGGGGACCTGGCCGGCGCGGTCAGCTCTCTGGCGATGGGACAGGCCGAGGAAAACAGCGTCCAGGTCTTTGCCGAGAATCTCAATGTCCTGCTTGCCCAGGATCTGGCCCTTGTGGGCGGCGGCGTTGTTTCTGCCGGGACACGGGTGAACAGCTACATCGTGCATTTCGATCCGATCGGGCGAAGCTCCACCCCGGTATGGGAAGGCAAAGGCTCGATTCTGTTCGATGAGATGGTCCTGGGAGTGATATATGCCAACGACGGAGGCACGGCTCCGTACAGCCTGTTGACCAACAGCGATAACATCGTGGGACTGGGAAGCAATTTTTACGAAGCCGATACGGCGCAGCGTAAATTTGAAGTGACCAGCAACAAGTGGATCGATATCGCCTCTTCCGGCACGGGGGTCGATCTGAACCTCTTTACCAATTCCAGCATGGACGAGGTGCGCATCATTACGCAGGCGGTCCCGGTTCCGGCGCCGGGCGCTTTGCTGCTGGGTGCAGCGGGAACCAGCTTGGTGGGTTACCTGCGGCGCAGAAAAGCCGTCTAGATCCAATTTCTCCAACTTATGAAGGGGTCGCAGAGGGTATGTCTGCGGCCCTTTTTTCATTCCTATGGTGCGGGGAATTGGATTTCGTGCAAAAGTTCCGTTGTTCCCGATCAATCCGCTCGGTTGCGATCCCGCCGACCATCTGATAAACTGACTTCCTATGTCGGATATACAGCTTCATTATGGTCCTGGCTTTGTTCCTCTGTGCATTCCCGAAGAGAATGCGGCCACCTTCTTTCGGCCCGGTCAATCGAACAGCGTTCCAGAAACGGTTGTTTGGGAGACGATCCTTGGAAGGGAGCCATATTTCCGGTTTTGTCGTGAGGTAAAAGATAGACATCTTTGTATCCTGTTAGAGGATGGGACGCGGGATCTGCCCCTGGAATCTGTCCTGCCACACATTTGTTCCAGTCTGTTCGGATGCCGACAGGTCCGATTTTTGTTGTGTACGGGGACCCATAACGCCGACACGAAAGAGAATCGATATATTATCGCGCAGTTACAGGGGCTCATCTCGCAATCCTGTTTGCGCCACGTTGACATCCTTGTACACGATTGTACATCGGCGAAGTTCCTCGACGCCGGTTACACCCCCGAACGGACTCCCATCCTGTACAATTCTGTGATCCGGGATGCCGAGATGTTCCTTGTCCTTTCCGACGTGAAGCCGCATTACTTTGCGGGCTATTCCAATCCGGTGAAAAATTTTGTTCCGGGTTTATGCGCCTATTCCACCACCGAGAAGAACCATAGCCTGGCTTTGGACGAACGTTCTACTTATGGCATCCATCCCTGGCACCCGGATTCGGCACGACGTGACAATCCTCTGGCCTGCGATCAGGTCGAGGCCATGGGGCGGATTGTGGGCAGTCGGCCTGTATGGGCTCTGGTAATGATCAGTACGGCCGGACAGATGCAATGGGCGGATTTCGGGCCTGTGCAAGAGGTGACCGGCAGGGCCTTTGTCCAGACCGATCTTCGAAACTCCTTTACCGTTACGCCCCAGCCGTACTTGATTGTTTCACCGGGAGGCCTGCCCAATGATGTCGATCTGTATATCGCTCAGCGGGCTTTGGAACTGACGAAAAACGCTGTTACCGACGGAGGACAGGTCCTGTTTTTATCGGCCTGTCCCAGAGGCGTCGGCGAGGCTCATACACGCGCCGAATTCTACGACCGACTCACAAAGCCGCTGGATGTGATTTTGAGCGATATCGACCGCGCATATAAACTGTTCAGCCACAAGCCGTATAAGTTTGCTCAAATGATCCAAAGGCTGGCGAAACTCTGGGTCTATTCGGACATTCCTGACGAACAGCTTTCCGCCGCTCATCTCAATCCCGTTTCAAATCCCCAGACGATTATCGACCACTGGCTGCAAGAAGATCCTGCCGCACAAATCAACATCGTTGACGGGGCCAATAAAGTCGCCCTGTATTTGCCCCATGGAAATCGCAGAATCGGACAGGGTAAATCAACGTAACATCTGAACCGGCGGCATGTTTGGGCGTATGGACTACCAGATTGACAAGGGGGGTGGTTGTCTGTAAAGTATGCCCTCTTTTGCGTGCCGGGGCGGGGTTTGAGAAAAGACCGGCATGCATCTCCGAGAGCCGAAATCGAGAAAGGTTGGTACATGACCAGGAAAGTACAGTTAGAGCATCGACCGTATGTAATGATCATCCGGGACGGCTGGGGATTCAACCCCCGCCCGGAAGAGGATCAGTTTAACGCGACCAAGCAGGCCAGGGTGCCGGTTGATGCGCGTCTGATGGCCGAATATCCCCACTGCCTGATCCGCACCTATGGAGAGGATGTCGGCCTGCCGGAGGGGACGATGGGCAACAGCGAAGTCGGGCATCAGAATATCGGGGCCGGGCGGGTCTGCTACCAGGAATCGGTGCGGATTACCAAGGCGATCCGGGAAGGGGAATTTTTCAAAAACAAGGAGCTTCTGGCCGCGGTCAACCATGCCAAAAAGAACGGCGGCAAACTGCACCTGATGGGTCTTTGCAGCGATATCGGCGTTCATTCGCTGCTGGGGCATCTGTACGGAATGCTGAAATTGTGCAAACAAAACGGTTTGCAGGAGGTTTTCTTGCAGGCGTTTATGGATGGACGCGATTCGCCGCCGACCAGCGGTAAGGGGTATCTGGCGGATATCGAGAAGAAGATGGCCGAAATCGGCGTCGGAAAGATCGCTGCCGTGATGGGACGGTTCTGGGCGATGGATCGGGACAATCGCTGGGATCGGGTGCAGGCGGCGTACGAGTGCATGGTCGTGGGCAAAGGGGGCAAGGCCGCCAGCGCTGCCGAGGCGATCCAGACCAGCTATGACAAGGACGAAACGGACGAGTTTGTCAAGCCGGTCAATATCGTGAACGCCGATGGAAAACCGCTGGCGCTGGTGGAAGACGGCGACAGTGTGGTCTTCTTCAATTTTCGTGGGGACCGGCCGCGCGAGATCACCCGCGCCTTTGTGGACAGCGATTTCAAGGGTTTCGCCCGGGAAAAACAACCGAAGGTCTATTACGTATGTATGACCGAATACGATGCGACGATACCGGCACAGGTGGCCTTTGAAAAGGTTCGCGCGATGCCCAATATTGCCGGGGAGTACTTCAGTAAGCTGGGGCTGACCCAGTTTCGCTGTGCCGAGACGGAAAAATATGCCCATGTGACCTTCTTTTTCAACGGCGGGCGCGAGAAACAGTTCGAAGGTGAGGATCGTCAGATCATCCCTTCCCCCAAGGTGGCCACCTACGACCAAAAGCCGGAGATGAGCGCGTATGAAGTGACCGAGGAAGTCCTCCGGCGGCTGGATTCGGACAAGTACGATATCGTCATTATGAACTATGCCAATCCCGATATGGTCGGGCATACCGGGGACCTGCAGGCGGCGATCAAGGCCGCCGAGACTGTCGATACCTGTGTAGGCAGGGTGGTCGATAAGGTCAAACAACTGGGCGGCAGCACTATCATCCTGGCCGATCACGGCAACTTTGAGCGAATGTGGGACTTTAAAAACAATATGCCGCATACGGCCCACACGATCGGCGATGTGCCGTTGATCGTCGTCGATGACCGCTTCAAAGGCCGGACGCTTGCCGAAGGGGGCAAACTGGCCGATGTCGTGCCGACATGGCTGCACATCATGGGTGTGGATAAGCCTGAGGAAATGACGGGTAAAAGCCTGCTCCGGTAAACCAGACCTTTCGAGAATGCGTATTTTGTAGTATGATAACCCCGGGCCAATGGTTCGGGGTTTTTGTTCGGTCCGCGTGGTGAGGGAGTACCGATGGGCAAGATCGTCGTCCTGGACGACCAGATGATAAACATGATCGCC
>JAFGGE010000096.1 GCA_016930745.1 Sedimentisphaerales bacterium | reverse complement strand
GGGATGGTGGTCAAGAGCACCTACCGCGCCAAAGACGGCCGCCCCGGATTCAAGACCTTCTGGTATGAGGGTAAGGACGGAAACAACAAGCCCTTCATGCCGGATACCCCGGAAGAACTCGAGGTTGATGGACGTAGCCTGCCGAGGACAGGAAACCTGATTATCGGCACCAAGGGCAAGATGCTGGTCAACGGCGATTACTGGGAAACCCCGCTGATTATTCCGGAATCGCGGCGCAGGGACTTCGGCCGTCCCGCCCAACTGCTGGAACGCTCGCCGGGACATCACGAGGAATTCTTTATGGCCTGCAGGGGTGATAAGCCGAGAGAGTTCAGCCAGTCCAACTTCAGCTACTCCGGACCGATGACCGCCAATATCCAGCTTGGAAACCTTTGTGCCCGGGCTGGCAAGAAACTCGAGCTGAATGAAGCCGGAGAAATCACCAGCGATCCGAAGATCAACGATTTGGCTTGGCGCGAACCTCGCAAGGGTTGGGGACCGCTGGAAATGAAGGTCTAAAAAAAGACATAGAGCATCGTGCCGGTTTTTGGGCTGATTTCGGCGAATTCCGGCAATGTAGCATATACAGTGATAAACGGATCACGAATAACATTCGTTGTATTGCGGTGTGTGCGACTGTTTAAAAAAATTATAGGATGCCCGCCAACCGAAACATGAGCCTTGGCGGGCATTCGAGCAGAGAATACAGTTTATCTTATTACCCGGATTGGTTTCCTAATCCTACCTGGTTATCGCAGGATGAGATTCGCTAATCTTTAATTTTCCTTTTTCTTGAGCAGTCCTTCCAGGGCGCCGCCGATGGCTTCTTTGCCTTTCTCCAGGGCTTCTTTGCCGGCTTCCTGGACTTGTCCGCCGATGTCCTTAAAAATCTTGCCGGCTTCGGCAAGCGAAGTGCTCATCGGACCAAGGATTTCCTGAGGCAGCAGATCACTCCCTTGTTCGACGATCCCTCCGGCAATAGCCAGGAGGATGCGGGTGGCCAGTTCGGCCAGGTCCATCTTATCCTTGGCGCCAAGATCATTCATACGAATGGGTTGGAGCGTAAGACTTACATCACTCGCACGGCCGGGTACGGGCAGCAGTCTGACCTGAACCTTCACATTCGTCAATTCCAGTTCTGTGATTTCCAGGGTTTTGCCTTCGCTTTTCGAAGGGGCATCCTGTTCTTTCTTTTCGATCCCTTTAAGGATCTCCTGGAGATTGTTGGAAAGTCCTTTTTGTTCGATGACTACGGTCGCCCCGTCCAGCTTGATCTGATCGATTTTGACCGGATCCCCCATGAGCTTTCCTGCGCTGACTTGTACTCGACCCGAATCCAGGTTCAACAGGTTGGGGTTGGTGTATCCCTGAGGATTTCCGATTTGCAGGTTTTCCAAAGCGACATTTCCGCCCAGGATGGATAAAGAGACGCCGTCCAGACGTACAGGGACCTTGAGCGCTTTGCTGCCGGCCGTTTCAATACCCGCCTTCAGCGCTCGGTCGCCGAACAGATTGATCCCAAGAACCACAATTACAACCAGTACCAGGAGGATTACGAGAAGATGAACGATTCTTTTTCCTGCTTTTGTAGCCATAGGTTTTTCCTCTCCTATCATACGCTTTTTCCCTGTTATTTCTTTAGGGCGTCGAGCAATTCCCTTTGCACGGGATATCCCAGTTGTTGTGCGATCTTGACATTCTGGCGGGCCTTATCATGCTGTTTCAGCATGTAATGACAGATCGCCATGCCGTTAAAGGCTGCGGCCATTTGCGGATCCAACTGGGCGGCGAATCCATACTGCTCGGCGGCCTGCTCGTACATCTCCAGATTGGTATACGCCACGCCCAGATTGTACCGCAGGCCGGCGGCGTTGGGCTCCTGTTGAATGGCCCGGATATACAATTGAACCGCCTCTTCGTTCTTTTTGAGCTTGATATAGGCGTTACCCAGATTCTGCATAGCGGCAATCATGCCGGGCTCGATCTGCAGGACGACCTGATAGGCCTGGATTTCCTCCTGGGGCATATTCTTGCGGCTGTAACACTGGGCCAGTCCGAAATACGCGCCGCTCTGAGTCGAATCCGTATCCAGCGCCGCCAGAAACTGTTGTATGGCCGCATCCACCTGATCGCTGTCCAGATAACAGAATCCCAGGTTCACACGGACTGCCGGCATATCCGGGGCCAGCCGCAAGGATCGGGAATACGATTCAATGGCTTTTTGATAGTCTTTGGAATGCCGATACACATCCCCGAACTGGGATAAAATCACCGCGTCATTAGGACGCAGCCGGCTTGCATAGTGTAATTCGACCAGAGCTTTGTCCATAGAACCCAATTGCATGTAGGCATTGGCCAGGTTTTGATAGGCCTCCGCAAAATCCCGGTTTAGCCGCAACGCAGTTTGATATTGTGCGACAGCCTGGTTGTAATACCCTAGCCGGGCGTAGGCATTTCCCAGATTACTGAAGGTTTTTGGATCGTTACGGATGATTTTGAGCGCCAGCAGATATTGATCGATGGCCTCGTTGGCAAAACCCTGTTTCAGGTAGATATTGCCGAGGTTGGTGTGTGCTTCGGCCAGCGATGGATTGATCGCGACCGCTCGCTCCAGGGCGGCTCTGGCCTGGTCCAGATCTCCGACGGTGTCGTAGCTGTTGCCCAGGTTATTAAAAAAACAGCCCAGTGTCTCGATTTTGCTGAGATTTCGCAGGTACAGGCTGTCTGGTCCGGTGGGCGGATGGAATTTCTCGCTATAATGATTGTCCGAAGCGCTGCCGCCTTTGCTGGTGGTTTCGATATTGTATCGATTTCGGCCGTCGTCATACCGGACAAAAAAATGGCCCGGCACAACCACGCCATACATCGGCATGCCCAGCCGTTCGGCGAGGGACAGATAGAGAACCGACAGGCTCAGGCAATACCCCCGTTTGTTGTCGATCACCGAGTGAAGAAACAAATCATCAGGATTGTCGGCGGTCTCCACGGTCTTAAACGCCTGATTGTCAAACAGATACTCGTTGATAACCACCAGCGCTCTGGCGTCGGCGGCAAGCCGTTTCTTTTCCAGAAGACGCAGGATGTCCTCGGCCATTTGATCGACTTTATCGCGGTATCGCAACAGGGTCTGGCGTGTGCCCCAGTCCCGGCTGAGCACCAGAGCGGCGGTGCACAAATCAATTTCTTCCTCATCCAGGCGAAGAATGTGATCGATGGAGTACAGGTGCAGTCCGCGTTTTCCCTCGTTGGCCAGACGACCGTAACCGGGAACAGCAAGGACGGCGAGAAGACAAAGAATCCAGGCCGGAGAAACGATGCGATCCGCGGTTTTCCGTGACGGTTTCGGGCTTCTCACGTTGCTTCCCTGCCCTTTATTCCTGTTTCTGTCGTTAATCGTCCGAGAACCTCTTTGTCCGGTCTGCCGCGAATGGCAATCTGTTTGACCGGACTGGTCTGACCGCATACTATTGTAATATCTTTTTTTCGTATGCCAAGCTGTTCGGCCAGAAATGCGACTAAGGCCTGATTGGCCTTTCCTCGTTCGGGCGCGGCGGCCACCTTGATCTTAAGGGTGTCGTTCAAAAAGCCGACAATCGCGGTTTTACTGCTGCCGGGAACCACCTTTACTTGCAGCAATACACGCTCCTCGGATTTCTTTTCCGACGACCGGCCCATGGTTAAACGCCTTCCCGCGTATTGCCGCCGACAGCGAACTGAATATACCGCTCAATCTGCTGGGCGAGTTCTCCGAGGGAGTGCAATTGAAAATCCTCATAATGGCCCGGCACAAACTCCCCGTTCAGGGCTTTTTTGAAGATCCGCACGCGTATAATCGGCAGGGTTTTCCCGATGCGGCAGAAGTTGTCGCTTTTATGTTCGGTCAGTTCCACCCGCCAGTCCTCGCTGATAAAGACCAGGCATTTCCCCGTGAAAACAGCGGTGGGAAAATAATCGTACAAGAGCTTTAGCACTTCCATGATCGGCCCCGTAAATACACCTGCATTTCCTTTCGACACAGGCATTGTATCGATTGTCGTCGGTTACTGCAAGCCGCCGATCAGGTTCCGAATGGAAGAAATCCCTTTTCGGCGGCAATGCTCTTCCATGCCCTGGATAATGCGGATGGCGCAATCGGGCTGGGCAAAGGTGGCTGTGCCGACGGCGACGGCCGTCGCTCCGGCCAGGAGGAATTCCAGGGCGTCGGAAGCGGTGCGGATGCCTCCCATGCCCATGATCGGGATATGGCCGGGCCCGGCAACTTCGGTGAATACGCGGTGGACCAAATAAATGGCAATAGGTTTGATCGCCGGACCGCTGAGGCCTCCCGAACGGTTGGCCAGTATGGGGCGGCGAGTTTCAATGTCGATCACCATCGCGGGGAAGGTATTAACCAGACTGAGGGCATCGGCCCCGCCGTTGACAGCGGCCCGAGCGGTTGCCGTGATGTCGGTAACGCTGGGCGTCAGTTTGACCATCAGAACCTTGCCCCCGACGGCGTTTTTCACCCGGGAGGTGATCTGCTCGATCTGCGCCGGGTCCGTTCCGAAGGTGATGCCGCCTTCTTTAACGTTGGGACAACTGATGTTTAACTCAAAACCCGCAACTTCCTTACGCAGGGACAGTTTTTCCGCTACAGCGACATATTCTTCCATGGTCTGTCCGGCCAGGTTGACGAAAACCAGCGTATTCATTTGGGCGATCGCCGGTAATTTTTCCTTAATGAAAAGGTCCACGCCGACATTGGCAAGGCCAATCGCATTCAGCATGCCTGAATCGGTCTCCACAATCCGAGGGGTGGGATTGCCTCGGCGGGCTTCAGGAGTAATGCTTTTGGTGATGAATCCTCCCAGTCGGCTTAGATCCATAAAATCAGCCAGCTCATTGCAGTATCCGCAGGTTCCCGATGCGGTGAATACCGGATTGGCCGCCTTGAGTCCCGCAAAATCCACGGTTAGATCGATAGACTCACTCAAAAACTACATCCTTACCGTCAAAGACCGGACCATCCATGCAACAGAGTTTATAAGGTCCTGTTTCCCCTTTTCCTTTGGTGGCGACCACACAGCTCTGGCACAGACCGATCCCGCAGGCCATCATGCGTTCCATGCTGACCTGACATGCGATGCCATATTTGTCAGCCAGGGCAACCGTAGCGGCCAGCATCACTTCCGGGCCGCAGGAGTACAATCCCGCCTCTTCCGGTTGGATCGCCTGTTCCTTGAGCCATTGTTCCACACATTGCGTTACAAAGCCGCGAAATCCAATACTGCCGTCGTCTGTGGCAATATGCGATTCAACGCCGATTCGATCGTATTCGGCGGCATAGGCACCTTTTTCATTGTCAATATGCACATCATAAGGCAAGTGTTCCAGGGATCGGGCCCCCAGAAAGGCAATAGGGGTGACTTCAGGATACCTTGCTCGGATGTATTCCCCCAGATGCATGAGAGGAGGGGCGCCCATTCCCCCGGCCAGCAAGAGGGCATATTTTTTCTCCGGCGACACGGTATACCCTTTGCCCAGGGGGCCAATAAGGCTGACCTGATCCCCCCGTGCAAGCGACATCATCCGGACCGTAGCTGGTCCCAGGACGCAGTACAAAACGCCGATACGGATTCCTTTGGGGCCTGCATGAACGTCGCAGAAGCTGAACGGACGGCGAAGAATGATGTTTCTTTGGGCAAGATCGCGCAGATTTGCGGGAACCTCCTGAGCGGGCGGCAGGGAGATATCTGATACCCGTAATTCGGCAAATTGTCCCGGTTGCACCTCAGAAAAGGCCTCGCATCCGGAGGAGTCCAGGTCCAGGTCTGCCCGCCAGTAACCGGGACGAATCTGACAGTTGCGATAAACCGTTGCTGTGAATAAACGCCTAAGGGCCAAGGATTTTCCCTTAAATCCTTTAATGATAGACAGTTATAATTCTATATGGAGCGTTTATAAAAAAGCTTCCGGAATATTCATCCACTGATACCCCGGAAGCCAGCCACGGCTGAAAAAAGCCGCTAATTTCAATTTTTCTCTGTGCTTCGGTCAACCCGAACCTCAACTTCACAAGCAGAATATAACACCGCTGGAAAACCTTGTCAACGGCGGGAAAATCATTTCCTCAAAGAAAATAAATAAATTTTATAAGTCTATTTAAAACAAAGATTTACAGATTTTTCTATGCAAGATTGAGTTCCTTTAGCATCTCCTCTTTTGGAACAGAAACCCATCCCGGACCTTGCGGGGGATCGATAGACTGGATTAATATTTTTACCTTCTGTGCCCCTTGTGGCGTTTTGGCGGTTTCCCTGGGAGATTTATTGCCAAGCGCAGGGATCGGCATATCAATCCATTTCATATAGTAGTCATGCATCTGTTCCCCAACGGCATCCAAAACCTCCTGCGGCACAGGGTTGTCTTTCTGGAGAGATTTGGCAGGACGTTTTTGCATCATTTCCTTTACGCTGCTGGACTCGTAGTTGAGAAATCGCACCGTCGGTAGTTCTTCCAGCAAATGAATCAGCCGATCCAGGCGAGCCTGCGAATTGGTTTCGGCAATGATTCGGTTACCTTCGAACGAAAGACGGGCCTGTGTCACCAGTCCTAATTCGGGCTGATTCGGCTTTTCCCTGCACCATACAAATTCATTCTGCTCCTGGTCGTATTCGAAATCTTCCCGTTCCATCAGGGCGTCTTGCACGTGCTGAGGCTTTTTACAGGCAAAGAATGCCTTGCTCAATTCCATCGGCTCACCGTCTGTGTTTCGAATATCGGGAGTTTCGCTCGATGCCTGAGATAAATCATCCCGCAATTTCCACAAACGGCCAAAGACATGGGCATTTTCGCGCAGCCATGACGGAGTGGGTTCGGTTGGAAGTTGTAGTTCTTGCAGTGTTTCGATTACGCCGGTGATCTCCAGAGGACCGAAAGGAGGCCCGGCCACATCCACAAAATGAAACTTTCCAAGCGAAGAAATCCACAAAGGGATGACCCATCCGGTTTGAGCCGATTTGGACAGGCCGTAATCGTGGATGGTCGTTTTGCCGGATAAAAGAAGGTCTTCTACCGTCATGAAACCGGTTTCCGGATCGGTCTTTTGAATCTGATAAAGGCTTGGATAGGCTTTATTCAAAACATCCAGGGACATTCGGAATGCCACGGACAATTCTTCCCGCAGCAGTTCATCGGCATATGTGAGGCTGTGTTTTTTCGGCTTCCAGCATAACGCCCCCCATGTGACGTAGGAAGGCAAAACCATCAGGTTATTATATTCGTCGATGTAATAATCCCAGTCGGAATCGCCGAAAAACTGGCGACTGGGACGGGCCTTGCGCAAGCGGTCATCAGTGTCCCAAAACGCATGGAAGTCATTGCTGAGAACCTTTTGGATTTTCTTCCATCCGTCCAGATCGTCATCTTGCGGTATGGTATCCATATCGACATCCGGAACCGTATCCATGTCCTGAAGATAGCGAGCGGCAAAGGCGGGAAAATCCCGACGAATCGTTCCTTCGATGTCCACGGCAGCAGGGTGGTTGGCCTGGAAGCACACTTCGATATCCCATTCCTCCAGCGCCTCTCGAACCGATTTGAAAAGGTCCTTATCCGGAATGACGATTCGTTTGGGAATCCCCGACACGTTTAAGGCATTATTGCCGGAAAACACATCGGCCAGGATTTCCAGCAGGAACGATACATCCATTTCCGCCGGTTCGGCATGATAGATCAACTGGCTCTTTTCCTCGGCGATTAGGATGAGGCATTCGCTGTCATCATCCGGAATTTCTATGTCGTAGATGGGAAGGAGAATCCATGTTTCGTTGCGTCGGGGTAAACGGGAGATGTCGGGAAAGATCGAGTCTTCTTCGTATATCTCCTGGTTCCATAATTCCAACAATTCCTTGGAACCGGGAAAGGATTTGCGGGTTACCCGCACATCCGGATCCATCGCCTCGCCGGAGACCTCGATCGTCATAAGTTTCGACCCGCTTTTTCCGCCATAATCCGGATCGAACTGGCCGTTCTCATGGCTCTTCAAGATGCCTTTGAGCACATAGAGCATAAGCTGGATGTCGTGATGTTTTTCGATCAGCTCCATGGATTCGCCCGGGCGTTTTGCCAGAACCGAAGGCACCCAATCCCGTTTATGAGCGCGAAAGTTGCAGGACTTGAGCCACTTTTTTTCCATATAGTCCATGTCTTCATAGTTGGACATACTAAATCCGAGCGTGTTTATCTTCTCGGTGGCGGTTTCCATGTCTTGCGTGTACAGATACACCGGCTGGCGAAACGCATCCTCTCCGCGGAAGACCGACAAGCCATATTCGCAGCCGCCCCCGCCCATGATCGAGACCACGACCGGATCTTCCAGGGGGGTTTCCACCACGAAGAAATCCAGGTTTTCGTAAATCTCCCATAACTTAAGCTTGGAAAAGGCAATACAGGCTTGGACCAATTGCGTTTTCTGCCAGGGAAACTGAAGCTTCATGCTATATCCCCTTTTTGAGTTCCCACTCCGAAAGATGGATTCTATTCATGGAACAATCAGGATAATATTTCAAGCGGCAATTTACTATATATTTTTGAAAGATTCTTCTTTTTTTAAGTACGAGGCCAGGGTTTCTTGCTGAACGGTTTTAAGAGGGACATTGTGTTTTTGGGCGGCGGCGGCACAATCGGCATATTCGGGTTTGACGCTCACGCAGCGGCCCTGGAAAAAGCCCTGTTTAACATGGATCGGACCATACGGCGTGCCCACGGAGGTTGTCTTTCTTGCCAGTTTGCTCCGTTGGAGCAGTTGCCGCCGAAGGCCGAGGGTCAAACCGCTTTCGAAAAGGCATTGCTCCGCCGTATCGATGCTTCCCGGATCGCATAATACCGAAAGCATCACGGCGGGGCGGTCGTGTTTCATGCCGATCGGCGTGGTGAAAACATCCAGTACGCCCAGGGCAAATAGTCGCGTCATGACGTCGCCGATGAGTTCTCCCGTACCATCATCGATGTTGCATTCCAGTAACGCGACGGTGTCAGTTTGCCCCTGGCCGGTGTCCTGAAGGGTTGTTCCCAGGATCAAACGAAGGACATTCGGGAATTGATCGCTGTCCAGCGTTCCGGCCCCATACCCAATCCCCTCGATCGAGAGGGGGGGAAGAGGGCTAAAGCACCGGCAAAATTCGGTCAAAATAGCGGCGGCGGTGGGAGTGCATAATTCCTTATTTATCGGGCCGCCCCGCACCGGGGCATGGGCCTGTTGAAGAAGCAGGGCTGTCGCCGGGGCGGGAACCGGCAGAATCCCATGATCGCATTGTATCGTTCCTCCGCCCAGGGATATCGTGGAACATTGGACCTGTTCAATCCCCAATGCCTCCATACCGATACATGCCGATACGATATCAATAATCGAATCTACGGCGCCAACCTCATGAAAATGGACTTGCTCTATATCGGTTTGATGAATAGCCGCTTCGGCGGCGCCGAGACGCCGAAAAACGGCGATGGCCGTTTGTTTTGCTTTGTCGCTGATTTGGCTGTTGCCGATCATCTTCTCGATATCGCAGAGGTGGCGATGATGATGCTCATGCGTCTGTTTTGGACAAAACCGCGTCGCGCAAATACCGCCTCGTTTCGTCTTTTCGATGGAAATTTCCACATTGGGCAGTTCCAATAAAGCCAGTTGATCCAGCAGGAATTGGGGATCCAAACCTGCATCAATCATGCTGGCTACGATCATATCCCCGCCGGCACCGGCGAAACAGTCAAAATAGGCAATTTTCATAAATACACTCCCAACCGTCAGTTGCGGCGATTATCGTTGTCGGGGTGCTTTTTTTCAAGGGTAAATCCTGCATCGCCGACTTGAATTGTAAAGCTTTGTCTGGTATGAATGGAATCATGCGAAAAGGATATGTAGCAACGCTGGTTTTCGCGGCCCTGACGGGCCTTTCTTTTGCGCCGGATGCGCAGGGATCGTTGACCGATCGGATTCGAGCGATCACGGAAAGCGCCCGGCAGCGGAATACCCAGTTCGGCATTCATATTATCCATGCCGAGTCCGGCAGAACCGTGTATACGCGCAACGCGGAAATTCCCATGATCCCGGCATCCAACATGAAGGCCGTTGTTTCCGCCGCGGCTTTGCATTATCTCGGTGCGGACTACCGTTTCACTACCCAGATTGGATTGTTGGACGGTTCGCTGGCTGTAATCGGATATGGGGATCCTTTGCTGGGAGACGAAAAAACCGATCTGAAAAGAGGACGTCGGATCGGATGGATCTTTGACGATATTATGACCGCATTAAACGAACGGGGTATCTCGGCTGTAAAACATGTCTATGTGGACGGGACATTTTTTGACGATCACCCTGTATGCGACAACTGGCCTGCCGATCAGTTGAATCGCTGGTATTGCGCCGAAATCAGCGGATTAAATTTTAACAACAATTGTGTCCGTATGGTAGTGGAACGGAGCAACTCCGCTATACGCGTGCAGACGGAACCCAGGACGCAATTTCTAACGATAATAAACCAGGTAACGGCGATTAACAGCGGTTCTTCGGCAGTGGAGGCCCTGCGAACGACAATCCCTAATAAGATTATCGTTCGCGGCAAGTGTCGGCAGGGGGCCGGATTCGATCTGGCGATTGAGGGACCGACGGCATTTTTCGGGGTTCTGTTGTACGAACGATTGCGGCAGGAGGGGATTGCAATAACCGGGAATCTGGCGGAGAAATATATCCGCCATGAAAAGGAGTTGGAAGTGATCCGGACATATCAAACCCCCATTAAGGATGTGCTGGATCGATGCAATAAAAACAGCCTTGGTATGGCCGCAGAGTGTCTCGTTAAGACGATTTCTGCTGAAAATACGGTGGGGCGGGTGAACGGAGACTGGGAACACGGGCTGGATTTAATTGGGAAATATCTGAAAACTCTTGATATTTCGCCAAGCGAATTCAAGCTGGATGACGGCAGCGGCTTAAGCCGTGAAAACCGTTTGTCGCCCAGGGTTTTAACAACTGTCCTGTTACAAGAATACAAAAGCCAGCACTGGCCTGTCTATCGAAGTTCGCTGGCTATCGGGGGGATTGACGGGACAATCAAGGATTATTTTCAGAACCCCCAATATCAGGGACGAATCATTGGAAAAACCGGCTATATAGATGGCGTGCGTTCCTTTTCGGGTTATTGCTTCACGGGTTCGGGGGCCTTTATTTTCAGCATTTTAACCGAAAACGGGAATCAATATACAAGGGTGGATATCAATTCTATCGCGGAAGCGATTGTGGATGAAGCCCAGTAACAAATCCTCTTCTGTCGGCTGCCTTCCAAACCGTAAGCTTCAACACTGAAAATCGTGAAAGTAATGATATTTTGAAAATTTTATTGAAAATTGTTAATAAGCACATTGACTACATGGTCGATATTGGGTTTAATGGCCATATATGACCAGTTGGTCAAATCTGTAGTTTGTAGTCGGACTTGGATAAGTTTTGGCAACTAGAACGGAAAAACGTGCTGTTCGAACGCGAAGGCGCCTGATGGAGGCCGCTATGGCGGTCTTTACGGATTGTGGAGTCGATGCATCTACAATAGAGATGATTACCGAGCGGGCGGATTTAGGCAAGGGTACCTTTTATAATCATTTTTCCGATAAGGGTGAGATCCTTGGCGCCCTGATCCAGCATGCAATCGACCAGTTGTTGGAGGGTATCGGGAAATATAGTTCGCTGTCGGCGAACCTGGAACAGGCCCTGGAAGGACTGGTCAAGGCGCATACCCGATTCTTTCTGGATCACCGTGAAGGGTATGTATTATTGTTTCAGGGTCGTGTACTGCTTAAGCTGGATCGCGAAGTGGGGGAGATTGAAGAGCCCTACCTTCGCTATCTGCGGGAAATGGAAAATCTATTGCAGCCTTTTGTACCATCCGTAGAACCTGTGAAGGTCAGACGGCTGGCCTGTGCCATGGCAGGATCGGTATCGGGTTTTCTTTCGTTTGCCATGATCACCATGGAAGCGGCGGAAATTGAAAAGAATATGGAACCCATGCGAAAGGCGTTCGTGGAAAGCATGATCGCCTTCATGGGACGTTCCTAGGCGTTACCAAAAGTTCTTTTAAGGAAAGGACAACAAGATGATCATGACAAGCGATTCTGGGGAAGCAGCGCCTAAACCAATGCGTCCGGCCGAAATCGTGGAGGATGAACCGCCTCCATCCGGCTGTACATTGCCGTCGCCAGCGCCCGCTATCCCGATCGGAAGCCCTAAAAAATGGGATGATTGGCGTTGGCAGATGGCCAATCGAATTCGAAGCCCCCAGCAGCTTCTTCGCTTTTTTCCCGAATTGCGCAACGGTTCGGACCTGACCCCTCTTGTCAGCAAGTACCCCATGGCAATCACGCCGTATTACGCCTCGCTGATTCACGAAGCCAATCCTGGCGATCCGATTTTTCAGATGGCGGTTCCCCAAATGCAGGAACTGATCGATCCGCCGTTTCTCAGCCCCGATCCCCTGGAGGAATGCCATGACATGCCGGTGCCCGGAATGGTTCACCGGTATCCGGATCGGGCTCTGGTCATCGCCACGACGATGTGCTCGACGTATTGTCGGCACTGTACGCGAAAACGGGTGGCCGGAACGAGGGAAACCAGCATCAGCAAGCGAAGGCTCGAACAAATCGCCGAGTACCTGCAGCAGCATCCGCAGATCCATGATGTGATTATTTCGGGCGGAGATCCTTTAACGCTTCGGACCGACCAGTTGGAAATGATCCTGTCCCGGATTCGGCAGGTGCCTTCCGTCCAAATTATCCGGATCGGCACGCGCGTGCCGGTGGTTCTTCCGCAGCGGATTACGGAAAATCTGTGTCGTATGATCCAAAAATATCATCCGATCTGGATCAACACGCATTTTAATCATCCGCGAGAGCTGACGCCGGAATCGACGCAGGCCTGCCAGATGCTGGCCAATGCGGGCGTTCCTTTGGGGAATCAGTCGGTTCTGCTCAAGGGCATCAACGATCGTCCGCAGATCATCGAGGAATTGTGCCGGGGCCTGGTGCGCAATCGTGTGCGCCCGTATTACCTGTATCAATGCGATCTGGTGCGCGGGGTGGAGCATTTCCGCACCCGTCTTTCCCGGGGTATTGAGATCATGGAATACCTTCGCGGACGTCTCAGCGGACTGGCGATCCCTTTGTTTGTCGTGGATGCTCCGCATGGCGGCGGCAAAATACCAGTCCTTCCGACCTACCTGGTGACGCAAAGTCCGACCCATACGGTTCTGCGAAATTATGAAGGCATGCTGATCGCCTATCCGGAACCGCATGAGGAAACGATGGGGCCTGTAGAAGAACCCAAACCCGAATCATCGCCGGGCGTGTGGGAGATGCTCGACGGACAAAACAGTGTGATTCGTCCGGAACAGTCGGTCCGATTGACGCGCCGCAGGCAGTGCTGCCCGGCGGGCAATCTGTCCGAAGGTGTGGAATGATTCAGATTCAGCGAGTGTACAATTCGGTTTTGCCGATTGACCGATCCCGAATTGAGCAGACGCAGGAGATTTTTCGACAGAATTTCCCTGCCATTCCGGACTATGCCCAGAAAATTCCGGATATGCTGGATCATCCGTTCCGATATGGATATATCGCTATTCTGCTCGTCAGCGAAACAGCGCTGGGCAGAGTAACAGGATTTTCCTTGGTGCTTCATTTCCCGGAGATCAACTGCAGCCTGCTGGATTTCGTCGCTACGACGGCAGGAACGCGCGGCGGGGGCATCGGCAGCGCCCTGTTTGAGGCGACACGCGATTATCTTCGCAGTCAGGGATCACGCGGATTATATATGGAAGTGCTGCCTGACGATCCGGAAGTGGTTATCGATCCCCAAACGCTGGAGATTAATAAAAAGCGTCTGGCATTCTATGAACACTATGGGATTCGCCCGATGATTCATACAGATTTCGAAACTCCCCTTGACAAGGACCCGGCGCCCTATCTGCTCTACGACGATTTAGGCCGGGGAAAGCCTTTACGGCGGTCGGAATGTCGAGCGGCGGTTCGTATGATCCTGACGCGTAAATATGGTCGAATCCTTCCTGCCGGATATTTAGAATCAGTTATCGAGAGCATCATCGATGATCCGATTCAGTTTCGAGAAGCCCGTTATGGCAAAAATCTTGATTCGCAAGTTCTTCCTATGGAGCACTTGAAAAAGGCATTTGCCCTGGTCAGCGGCGAGCTGCACACAATTCATCATGTCAAGGATCGAGGGTATGTAGAAAGGCCGGCCCGGGTTGGGGCGCTGGAGGAAGCCGTCATGGCTACGGGTCTTTTTAACAAGCTCGCTCCCCGGCATTTTGGCGAACCGCTTCTTCGAGCCGTACATGATGGAGATTTCATTGAGTATCTGAAAGCGGTTTGTGAAAAGCTGACAGAAAAAAAGCCTGTTTATCCGTACGTGTTTCCGATTCGCCGTCCCGATCGTCGTCCCAAGGACTTGGCTGTGCGGGCCGGCTATTACTGTATTGATACCTTCACTCCACTGGATCGAAATGCCTATCATGCTGCCCGCCAGTCGGTTGATGTGGCGGTAACGGCGGCCGAGGAAATACTGGCGGGTCGTCGGGTGGTGTATGCCCTGTGCCGGCCGCCGGGTCATCATGCCGAACGGCGCACCTTTGGAGGATTTTGTTATTTCAACAATGCCGCCGTGGCCGCACAGCGTCTGGTCAAGGAAGGAAAGGTAGCCATTCTCGATATCGATTATCATCATGGCAACGGGGCACAGGACATTTTCTATCAACGAAACGATGTTCTGACGATCAGCCTGCATGGCCATCCAAATCACTCCTATCCCTATTTCAGCGGATTTGCCGATGAAACGGGCGATGGGCCGGGCAAAGGATTTAATCAGAATTATCCGTTGCCGGAAAATACGGAGGAAGTGTTGTATTTGCAGACGCTGGAGAAGGCCCTGCATTGTATCGTGCGGTTCAAACCGACTGTGTTGATCGTATGTCTGGGCTTTGACACCATGAAAGGGGATCCGACAGGCTCTTTTCTTCTCAGTGGCGGTTCTCTGCGAAAGATCGGACGACGGCTGGGACAGTTAAAACTGCCGAGTTTGATTGTTCAGGAGGGGGGATACAGCCTCCGCAATCTCCGGCGCGGCGCCAACGCTTTTTTTGGCGGCCTTGCCGAAAGCTTTAGTAACACTTTTTTTTGAGGAGATCATGAAATCACCGGTATCATCAGCCTTGAAACGAAAGGCATCCGATTTGACCGGGCTCAGCGTGGCTCTGACATACGATCTACGCGGTGGGTATCTGGAGCAGGGTTTTACCGAAGCAGAAGTGGCGGAATTCGATTCCGAATCCACGATCGAATCCCTCGAAACGGCGCTGCAGAGGCTTGGCTGTTCGACGGAGCGCGTAGGCAACGGCATAGCGCTGGCCGAAAAACTGGCCCAGGGGAAACGATGGGATCTGGTATTCAACATCGCCGAGGGATTGTACGGACGCAGCAGGGAGGCGCAGGTGCCGGCCCTTCTTGAGATGTATGGCGTAAACTACACGTTTTCCGATCCTCTGGCGTGCGCTCTGACCCTGGATAAAGCGATGGCCAAGCGGATTGTGGCTTCGGCGGGCCTGGCGACTCCTTCGTTTATGGTAGTGCAAGATCCTTCGGATATCGATGATATCCATCTGGACTTTCCTCTGTTTGCCAAACCGCTGGCCGAAGGGACAGGCAAGGGAGTGGACAGGAATTCCCGTATCGAAACGGCGGGGCAATTACGGCAGACCTGCGTTCGTTTATTGGAGCAGTTTAATCAGCCGGTCCTTGTGGAACAGTATCTTCCCGGACGCGAGTTTACCACGGCGATTCTCGGCACCGGCACCGAGGCCCGTGTTTTGGGTACGATGGAATTTACGATTCGCCGGGACGCTCCCAGCGCCGATTACTCGTATGAAGTAAAGGAGCAGTGTGAAACCTATGTCCATTATTTCGCGATGCCGGACGAGCCGCTCCGCGAGGCGGTGGAGGCGTTGGCGCTGGATTCCTATCGAGCGCTGCAATGCCGGGACACGGGGCGTGTGGATATTCGGGTGGATGCTCAGGGTCGTCCGTCTTTTGTGGAGTTGAATCCTCTGCCCGGACTGCACCCAACACACTCCGACCTACCCATGATCGCCACGCAGCAGGGAATGGAGTATACGGAACTGATTCGAATCATTGTCAGCAGCGCTGTGCAGCGCAAGGAGTCGACAACATGCCGCGCCGTTCGCCCCGTGTCCTGATTCTGTACAATAATCCGGCAGGATCGGCCAAAGAGGGCGGGGTCGCCTTTGCGGAAAGCCAGGCTGGCGTGCTGGATGAAGTGGAGGCCGTGGCTCGGGCCTGTCAACAACGTAAGATCCCGCAGGATCGATGGGCGGTTCGGCGTTTTTCCGACGTGACCCAGGTTCTGGCCGGATGCGATCACGATGTCGTCTTTAATCTGGTCGAAGGATTTGTCGAGCATCCGGAACAGGCCTGTTATGTTCCCGCTGTGGCCGCGGCTCTGGACAAGGCATGTACCGGCAATGAGACGCCGGGGCTGCTGCTGTCGCTGGACAAATTCAAGAGCAAAGCGGTATTACAGGGATTGGGGCTTCCCTGTCCTCAGGGCCGTGTTTTTTCCCCTGGACAGGAGATACGATTCTCACACTTTTTCGAAGGCCCTTACATCGTCAAGCCTTTGTGGTCCGACGCCAGCGAAGGGATCGACAATCGCAGTATCGTATCTTCCAAAGGGCGACGGCTCAAAGAGGCCATCCTCCGCGTTCATGAGCAGACAAGACAACCGGCCCTGGTCGAGGAGTACATCGAAGGGCGCGAACTGAATGTCTCGGTGATATGGAAACAGGGGAAACCTCAGGTATTGCCCTTGGCGGAGATTGATTTTAGCGCCTTCGGGGCCGATCGGCCCAGGATTGTAGGGTACCAAGCCAAGTGGAAAGCGGACAGTTTCGAGTACAATCATACGCCCCGTATCATTCCAGCGCCTCTGCCGGTAAAACTGGCCGAACGGATTCGCTTTTTGGCGATTTCCGCATGCCAGGCGCTGGATTGCAGAGACTATTGCCGGGTGGATTTCCGCGTATCCAGGGCAGGGCAGCCCTATATTCTGGAAGTGAATGCCAATCCGGACATCTCTCCGGATGCCGGATTTGCCGCGGCTCTGGCGGCGGCCGGGATTTCCTTCCAAACCTTTGTGCACATCAGTATTGAAAACGCATTGGATCGATTGGATACAAAAGGCAAGTCTACAGTACCTGTTCATCGGAATTACGATAACACCTCTGGTATTTCTGAAAACCAACTTCGATGGACACGGCCGGAAGATCGTGATGTAATCTTATCGTTTCTGGCCGAAAGCAACATGTTTCGTCCCAATGAGCTGGATATCGCCAGAGAGGTCATCGATGCCGCGCTGCATGACGGTCCCGGCGGCCACTACCAATCGTTTGTGCTGGAGCAGTCCGGCCGAACGGTGGGATGGGTCTGCTACGGACCTACGCCGTGCACGGTCGGCACCTACGATCTGTACTGGATCGGCGTAGCACCGGATTGCCAGAAGCAGGGGCTGGGCAAGGCCTTAATGGCGCTGGCGGAAAAGAATATCTCCGCTTGCGGAGGGCATCTTGTCATCGTGGAGACCTCCGGCCGGCAGGCGTATGAACCCACTCGACTTTTCTACGAATCCCTCAGATACGATGTATGCGCGCAAATCGCCGACTTTTACGGTCCGGCCGACGATAAGGTTGTCTTCTCAAAAAAACTGTCCGCAGAGCCCAAAGGCCGGTAGGCCGGCCGATCCATCTTTCGGGTTGTGATCGAGGCCGTCCTCCGTTATCATGTGTTAAACAGATGTTCCGTACTGTAATCGAACGGAGGCTGACGGATGATGGTCAAGCAGCAGATGGGTTTTTATGGGAATTCGCCCCGTGCCGCGGGAGTTGTGTACCTGGTGTTCCTTGTATTGACGGGATGTGTTTTAGCCGCCGATACAGGGGGTATCTTCAATATCCGGGAATATGGGGCTGTCGGGGACGGAAAAACGCTTGATGGTCCGGCGATTCAAAAGGCCATTGAGGCGTGTTCTCAGGCCGGCGGGGGACAGGTCTTGTTTCCGCCGGGGCGCTATTTGTCGGGAACGATTCATCTGAAAAGCCATACGACCCTGTTTTTCGAGGCGGGCTCCCGATTAATCGGCACGACCGATCTGAGTCAATATCGACAGCCTGCCGTTCCTGACTTTATGCCCGAGGCCCAATGGGGCAAATGGCATCGGGCCCTGATTCTGGCCGAAGGCTGCAAAGAAATTGCCATTGCCGGGGCAGGGGTGATTGACGGCAATAAGGTGTTCGATCCGACCGGCGAAGAAAAAATGCGTGGTCCGCACACCTTTGTTTTTGTCGATTGCCGTGATGTGACCGTGCGCGATGTGACCTTTCTTGATTCGGCCAACTATGCCATTTTTTTCCAGGTCAGTGATGCCGTGGAGATTCGAAATGTCAAGTTTATCGGCGGCTGGGACGGCGTCCATTTTCGCGGCGCCCCGGAACGCGATTGCAAAAATGTAAGCATCATCGGCTGCCAATTTTTTACCGGCGACGACTCGATTGCGGGTCGCTACTGGAACAAGACGCTGATTTCGGATTGCCTTATCAATTCCTCCTGCAATGGAATCCGTCTGATCGGGCCGGCCGAACACCTGATCATTCATGATTGTCTGTTCTATGGTCCCGGCGTTCGCCCCCATCGCTCCTCGGATCGGACCAATATGCTGGCCGGGATCAATCTTCAGCCGGGGGCCTGGGATGCGACCAGGGGGAGGCTCGATGATGTCGTCATTTCCGATATCACCATGCATAACGTTTCGACGCCGTTTCATTTTTCGTTAAAATCGGGAAATACGGCAGGGCGTATTACGGTGGATCGGGTGACCGCAACGGGAGCCTATCGGGCGGCAGCTTCGGTGGAAAGCTGGGCCGAAACCCCGTTTGAGAGTGTGGTGTTTCGTGATGTCACGATGGAATTTGAAGGCGGGGGGACGAAAGAACAGGCAAAGAAGGAGGTCAGGTCGCCGGGCGTGGATGCCAGGCCGTTGCCGGCATGGGGATTGTATGCCCGGCAGGTAAAGAACCTGGAACTGGATCAGATTCGATTTCGCTGGAAAAAGGAGGATCTGCGGCCGGTGATAGTCTGCCAGACGGTAAACCAATTGATCCTGCAAGATGTCGATTACCCAGAACCTCGAGAGGAGCAGGTGGAGGCGATTGTGTTGCGGGAAGTTGAAGACGTGAAGGACAATAGAATCAGAAAAGCAAAGGAGCAGGCAGTCCCATGATAAAACAAAAAACAAGAAGCGGGTCAGGCACACGCCGCGATTTCCTCCGTCAGACGGCGGGGGTAGCGGCTTTGCCGGCGATCGTTTGGACAAGGGCGGTCTGTGGCGCAATGGACGATGAGCGGCGAAGGATCGAGGCGGTCATTCCATCCCGGCGTTTCGCGACTCCAAAAAAGGCCCGCAAACTTTTAATTTTTGACCGGAATGTGGGGTATGGCGGACACGCCTCCATTCCTACGGCCAATCAGGCCTTTACTTTGATGGGCAGAAAGACCGGCGCTTTTGACACCATCATCAGTCAGGATCCCTCGTTTTTCCTGCCGGACAATCTTCGCCAGTTCAATGCGGTGTTTTTTAACAACACCGTAGGCAATCTTTTTGAGGATCCGGCGCTTCGACAAAGCCTGGTCGAATTTGTCTATGGCGGCGGCGGTCTGATGGGCGTGCATGGAACATCGGTTGCCTTTACCCAGTGGCCCGGCGCGATTGAGGACTGGCCGGAGTTTGGACTCATGCTGGGTGCCCGCGGGGCCAATCACCGCGAAAGCGATGAGCATGTATTCATCCGGCTGGACGATCCCGACCACCCGGTCAATCAACCGTTTGGTGGCAGGGATTTCGACTACCGGGATGAATTCTTCCGCTTTCATGAATGCTATTCAAGAAAAAGAGTCCGAGTGCTTCAGAGTATCGACACGGAAAAGACGGGAATTCCCGAAGGGCAACCGCGAGGAAACTGCATTCGGGAAGATAATGATTATGCTCTTGCCTGGGTTCGGAATTACGGCCGGGGCCGCGTGTTTTACAGCACGATCGCCCATAATCCATATGTCTTCCGGGATCCGAAGATGCTGGCGTTTTACCTGGCGGCCACGCAGTTTGTCCTGGGCGATTTGCCGGCGCCGACGATTCCCAGCGCCCTGTTGACGCCTGCGATACGGGCGCAGGAAAAACTCGACTGGCGGCTGGGCATCGAGGCCTACACGTTTCATCGTTATACGCTGTTTGAGGCGATTGAAAAGACAGCACAGCTTGGCCTGCCCTTTATGGGCGGCCTGAGTTTTCAGAAGGTCAGCGCCGATATCCCTAAAGATTTCGATCCGCAGTTGACCGATGAGGAACTCAGGCAGATTCGGTTGAAGCTGGACTCGGCCGGGGTGCGCCTTCTGACATATTACTATCACCAGATTCCCGGGGATCGAACGGGCTGCCGAAAGATCTTCGAATTCGGGCGAAAAATCGGTATCGAGACCTTTATGTCTGAGCCGGATCCTGCGGACCTGGATACGATCGAATCCTTCTGCGACGAGTACGATATCAACCTAGCCCTGCATAACCATGATCAGAAGGCCTCGCCTGTGTATTGGCATCCCAAAGGAATCCTGGATGTATGTCGAGGACGAGGCAGACGAATCGGGGCCTGCGGGGATATGGGCTACTGGATGCGGTCCGGCATCGATCCGATCGAGGCAGTGGGGATGCTCCGGGATCGTTTGATTACCATTCAGATGCATGATCTGCATGCAACCGGCCCGGAATCGCATGATGTGCCCTGGGGTACGGGGATTGTTAAAATGAAGGAGTTCATCGAGCAAATCCATCGTTTGGGAATCCGGCCGACCATGTTCGGTCTGGAATATTCCTATAACTGGTTTGAGTCGATGCCGGACATTGCCAAGTGTATTGATTATTTCAACCATATCAGCCTGCAACTGGTAAAGTGAGGGATATCATGACCGAAAGACAAAAGTACCTGGACCGTACATGCAATCGCGTTACCCGCCGCTCGTTTCTGCAACGAACGGCCTGCTTTTCCGGAATCGTTTCCGTACCATGGATCGTTCCGAGCTCGGCATTCAGTTCTGAATCCGGCAAATCTCCGAGCGATCGAATTACTATGGGCCTGATTGGGCATGGTTTAATGGGGCGGGGTCATCTGAACCGTCTTGTCAGGGACCGGGATATTCGTGTGCTTGCCGTCTGTGATGTGGATCAAGGCCGCTGTCAGGATGCCGCTGGTCGTGTGGAGGAAGTCTATGCGGCCGAAAAAACGGCAGGGACCTACCAAGGCTGTGCAACTTATAACGATTATCGGCAGCTTTTGGCAAGGAAAGATATTGATGCGGTCGTGATCGTCACGCCCGATCACTGGCATGCGCTCCAGTCCATCGATGCCGTAAAAGCGGGTAAGGACGTGTATTGCGAAAAGCCCATTTCGATCACTGTGCAGGAAGGGCGTCGTTTGGTGGAGATCGTTCAGCGTTATGGTAAAATTCTTCAGACCGGGACCCAATATCGTTCGATCCCGACGATCCGCCGCGTCTGTAATTTCGTGCGGGAAGGGGGTCTTGGCAAGGTCCAATCGGTTTTTACCCTATGGAACAGTCTGGGCGGTTTCTTTGGCGCCGCTCGTTTTCAGCCTTACGCACAGGTCATGGACATCGAAAAAACCAGCAAATCATACATACCTTTAGAGTTCGATCTTCCTGCCGAGCCGGTCCCCGACGGCCTGGACTGGGACCTATGGGTGGGTCCGGCGTCGCAGCATCCGTATAATAGCTTATACCATATCAATCCCTCTCCGGGGGTGGTCCCGTGGTCCTTCTGCGAGGCGTTTGGAGCCGCTTCGGTGACGTGGCATCATTCGCACAGCGCCGACGTGATACAATACGGCCTGGGTGTGGAAGAAAGCGGACCGGTGGAGCTGATCCATCCCAACAGCGGACAGTTCCCAACGATGACCTGCCGATACGCCAACGGGACGCTACTGCATCTGGTGGATCACTGGGGCATGGTTAAGGATGTGTATAAGGCGGTGCCGGCGACGGCCCGTCTGGACGGCAACTTCGGGGGAGTTTTTGTCGGAGAACGCGGCTGGATTACTTCGATGTCGTCCGGCGGGCCGATCGATGGCGGTCCGGAAGAGGTCTTCCGCCAGTTCAATCTTCCGACGCGTCAGGTCAACATTGGAGAAAACGATCATCACGCCAACTGGTTTGAATGCATTCGAACCCGACAGAAAACCAGCACCCATGAGGAAATCGGGCATCGTTCTGCCTCTCTGGGCCACCTGACGATTATTGCCTATAAGTTGCAGCGTTCCCTGAAGTGGGACCCGGCCAAAGAAGAGTTCCTTAGCGACGATGAGGCCAATCGATTATTGCGACGTCCGATGCGCACTCCCTGGCATCTGTAAAAAAGAGTGTTGGAATCCGATAGGTCCACGGCGATAATGATGGGCCTATGCGGGAGAAACGGATGATAAAGTCGACGGCAGGGAAGCCGGAGTGGGATTTTAACCGTTGCGCTGTAATCGTGGCCCATCCGGACGATGAGGCACTTTGGGCCGGGGGGACGATATTGGCTCATCCGGAGTCTGATTGGATGATCGTGTCGCTATGCCGGGGCGGCGACCCGGACCGCCGGCCAAGATTTTTTCAGGTTCTCAAGGCATTGAAGGCATCCGGGAAGATGGCCGATCTGGACGATGGTCCGCGGCAGATTCCTCTGCCCGAGGAAGAGGTAGACCGGACGATTTTGTCGTTGTTGCCGCAGAAGCGATTCGATCTGATCCTGACCCATAGCTTTGAAGGGGAATACATCCGCCATCGGCGTCATGAGGAGACAGGCCGGGCGGTGGTGCGACTGTGGGAAAAGGGGCCGTTGCAGATGCGCGAACTGTGGATGTTCGCCTATGAAGACGACAGCCATACTCAGCTTCCGCATTCTATTGTTAATGCCCATCACTTTTATGAATTACCTCCTTCTTTATGGAAACAGAAGCACGACCTGATCGTTCGAACGTATGGATTTACCGAAGACAGTTGGGAAGCCCGCACCACGCCGAAGACCGAGGCCTTTTGGCGTTTTTCCGATCCTGCAAGGGTGCGGCGGCATTTTGCCGAAAGGAACAAGAGCCATGAAAGTCCTGGTTCTGTTTGACTATCCCGCATCGCCCGGAGGACTGGCGACGCAGGGGGCCCTGTTGTATCGCGGTTTGTGCGAACTGGGCATCGAAGCCTTCGCCGTAAATTTCGAATCGGCCCAGGAAAAAGAGTGGTATTACCGCTGGTTCAAGCCGGATGTTGTGGTTGGCGTCGGATACTGGGGGCATACCCCGCATCTGGTGCTGCATCCTCAGACCTTTGGAGTAACGGCCGTTCCCTGGCTGGTGGCGGATGGGTATATCGCCAACTATCAGGAAATTTTAAATAATCTTCCTCTGATCCTGGTAACCAGCCGCTGGGTCAAGGACGTGTATATCCGCGATGGTCTGGAAGGAGAGAATATCGAGGTTCTTCCGGTGGGTTGCGATACGGAGGCTTTTTGCCCGCGGGACCGGAACGATCCGAAAGTGGCCTGTGTTCGCGAGGCGCTGGGACTGGGGCCCGATGAATTGATGATCCTGACCATCGGCGGAGACGCCACCAGCAAAGGCGCACAGGAGGTGATGCAGGCCCTGGCGATTAACGACCAGAAGGCGCCGCCCTATAAATATGTATGTAAAGTCTGGCCTCAACCTCGCACGCAAACCCAGAATATGATCGATATGCAACTGGCCATCCAGCTTGGGATCGATAAAAAGGTCGTCTATACAGCCAATGTCATATCCCGTAATTTCATGCCGTATCTGGTGGCGGCCTGCGATATCTATGCCGCCCCGTCCCGCCTGGAAGGATTTGGCATGATCCAGGTCGAGGCCAACGCCTGCGCCAAGCCGGTCATCAGCATCAAGGCGATGGGGCCGCTGGACACCATGGTGCACGGACAGACGGCATTTCTGGCCGGGGTGGCGCAGGAAGTACGCCTGCGGGAGACGATGGTGGGGGATGAATCGGGCTTCGAGCCGAGACATCGTGTGGTTTTCAAGCATCCGCGTATCGTGGATTATCGCGCCAGCGTGCATGACATCGCCAACTATATGATGGATTTGATGGAAAGCGAGGAACTCCGTAAGAAAATGGGGCAGGCCGGGCGAAAACGAGCCGTCGATTTATTCGATTATCGTGTTGTGGCAACAAAATTTGTAAAGCTGGTTCAGAATAAACTGGGGATCTCCTAGATGAACGCGGAACGAAACGCCCTGATCGAAGAGGCCAAAAAAGCCGCCCTGGAAGTGCTTTTACACAATGCCCACGGTCCCTGTCGAGGTCTGCCGCGAACGGCGGGATGGGGATATCCGGAGCCGTATACGCGGGATCTGATGATCTCAGCGCTGGGGATTCTGGTTTGCGGCGAGGAAAGCCTGAAGCGTGTGCTGCGAAAAACTCTGGAGACGCTGGCCCACAACCAGTCCCGTCTGGGCCATATCCCATCCCTGGTCCACGATCCCGAAGATCGGGGTTCGAGCGATGGGACGCCGCTGTTTCTGTTGGCGACGGCCATATTTCGTAAAGTGACAGGGGAAAAGGACTTTCTTGCCCCCGCGGTGCAGAAAGCGATTGTCTGGATGGAATACCAGAGCCCTTCGGATCGCGGACTGGTGGCCCAGCTTCCGACCAGTGACTGGCGGGATGAACAATGGGTGCTGGGATATGGCCTGTTCGTCAATACGATTGTGTACAGTTATTTACGATTTCTCGGACGAAAGAAGCAGGCTCTGGAGATCAGAGAGCGGCTGGGGCATTTCGCGATCCAGGGGGATCGTCAAAACCATCATGTCCATGAAGGTCTGGTCCTGCGGCGCAAGCCCTATTATGCCCTGTGGTCTTACAAGGTCTATCGCAGCGAGCGGTTCGATTTGCTGGGAAACAGCGTGGCGATTCTTTCCGGCATCGCTTCGCCCAGTCGCGCCAAATCGATGATTGCATGGATCGAGACCGAATGCCGGAACCTGAAGCGGAATGAAGAACTGGGAATCGACCTGCCGCCGAACTTTTTCCCCTACATTCGCCCCGATGAACCCGACTGGCTGCCGCGATACGAGAACTTCAATCTGCCGGGAGAATATCATAACGGCGGGATCTGGCCGTTTATCTGCGGCTTTTATATTGCCGCCTGCGTGGCGGCAGGGCGGCTGCGGCTTGCCCGTCGCAAGCTGACCGCGCTGACTCATCTGATCCGGCCGGGGCGCGAAGCGAAAGTATCCTTCGGATTCAACGAATGGCACAGGGCACAGACGGGAGAGCCGATGGGCCAGGACTGGCAGACCTGGTCGGCGGCCATGTATCTCTATGCCGCCGCCTGCGTCGAACAGAAACGCACGCCTTTCTTCGATGAAATCAGGGACGTCCAATAAAGCGTCCCTCTTGCCGATCCCAACCGAAGGCATTTACAGCTTCGTATTCTCCTGCGGGATCAACTGGATTTGCCAGACATTGACCGCTTTCCATTGGTTCGAATCGGCAGGGCGGAGGATGACATGATGCACGCCGGGCGATTCGAAAGCGATCTTGCCGATCATCGTGAAAGACGGGGAATCCCAGCTTGCAGCACGGTCCACGGTAAACTTTGTGCTCTTTTGATTTACTGTCAGTGTAAGTTCTGTCGAAGCCGCGCCGGCGGCAAACTCGCCGCGCGCCAGATATGTTCCGGGTTCAGGAATCCTCACCAGCCAATGAATGCTCTCCTGGGGTCTGTCCCAGAAGCCGATATTGGTCCGGCCTGCTCGTTCTTCGGTGTGAATCTGTTCTCCGTCAAGCACAGCCTGTTCCGCTGTGAGTGGAATGGCATCTTCCTGCTTCAGGAAGGTCGCCGAGCCGGTCGTTTCGATCTTGAAGACTGTAGCCAGATCATTTACCGGGCCTTTTTGAGCAGGTGTTTTAATCAGCAGGCCGTCCTGACGCCACTGGAACGGGACCGTCTCTTTGCTGCCGAGCATGGATACCCGTTGCATCTTCATGTCGCCCTGCATTCTTTCTTTGGCCAGTGAAGTGATCAGCAGTTCCGCCGACTCGCCCGGCCAGCCCAGAGCGATGGCGTAAATCGTTTTTCCGTCTTTGGAACGAGTAAACCGAATATCCTGCGGCTGGTATCCGCCCCTCGGATCGGCGACGCCGCCAAAAGTGCCCTTGGGAAGATTCCGGTTGGTCGGCCCTTCGCCGAAG
>JAFGGE010000095.1 GCA_016930745.1 Sedimentisphaerales bacterium | reverse complement strand
CCGGACGGGGCGCGTGGGCCTGTTCAAGTCCTGCCGGCCCGACTACGCCGACGGCGAGCAGCTTCGCGACTTTATCTATGTCAAGGACGCCGTCGAGATGACCTTGTTTTTCCTGGATCGGCCCGACCTGAGCGGCCTGTTCAATGTGGGCGCCGGGCAGGCCCGCTCCTGGAACGACCTGGCGCGGGCGGTCTTTGCGGCGATGGATCGCGAGCCGGCCATCGACTATATCGACATGCCCGAGACCCTGCGGGATAAATACCAGTATTACACCCAGGCCGATATGACGCGTTTTATTGCAACCGGATACGACCAGCCGACGACGCCCCTGGAATCCGCCGTCACAGAGTACGTCCGGGAGTATCTTATGGAGGGGGAATACCTCGAAGCTGGATAGGAATAGAAGGATGTTTAAAAGATTTGGCAGGCGTACAATAGAACGCTCCAGACAGTGGCTTCAACTCAAGGGTGTTGCGCTTGAAGATCTGACGGATAAACAAAAAAAAGTTGTTTATCTCTATATCCTTAATAAAGGACGGTTTCTTATTAATTTGCCGGTCTTGCTTTTTGGAATTCTTCTTTGGATTTTTGTTGTCTTTGCATGTTATAGAATTATTTTGTTTGTGAATTCGGATTGCACTCCTACTTCCGTTAAAGTTGGAAACGACGAGACTGTCAGTTATGTTCCCATTGATGACGATGCCAGGCAAATGATCGTTCTATATGGCAAGAATTTTCTTTTACTGGGCATACTTATGGGCTCCGGTGGCATGTTTATCGTTGTTCTTGTCATGCTGATCTTATCGGGATTCATCAATACACATCAAAAAAGAAAGGTCCTTGAGGCATTCTTGCCGGAAAGGAATGAGTCATGAAGCGACTATTGGGTTATTTTGTGCGGGGGCTGCTGGTGTTTGTGCCGGCGGCGCTGACGATCTTTGCCGTGGTCTGGACCTTTACCAAGCTGGATGTGCTGTTTCGGGACCTCTTTCATCTGGACCAGCCCGGTCTGGGTCTGGCGCTGGGGCTTGTGGTCACATTCGGCCTGATCACCGCCATCGGCATCTTTGCCTCCAATTTTCTGGGCCGGGCGATCTTCAATCTGCTTGACGGCATACTCAAGCGCGTCCCCCTGATCAGACTGCTGTACGGCTCGGTCAAGGACTTCATCGAGGCCTTCGCGGGCGAAAAAAAGAGCTTCGACCGCCCGGTCGTCGCCGAGCTGATCCCCGACGGTCCCAAAGCCGTCGGCTTTGTCACGCGCGACGATCTGGGCTTCCTCGGTCTGGACGGCCAGGTCGCGGTCTATTTTCCGCAGTCGTACAACTTTGCCGGTTCGGTGCTCGTGCTGCCCAGAGAGCGTGTCCGCCCGCTGGAGGTCGACAGCTCCACCGCCATGGCCTTTATCGTCTCCGGCGGCGTCGCGGGGCCGGGCCAAGTCGAAAAAAAACTCCAGAAACCAGCCGATCAGGAATCCCAGTGATCCATGGAGATACGAATCCTCGATGAGCAGGCGGTTACCCCGGAGATGGATGCGGCCATTCGCAAGACGCTGGCTGCCTGTTTTCCCCTCAATCAAGACCAATTCGCAAAGACACGACAATGGCGGGGCAATATTCCCCTGTTTTCCGTGGTAGCACGCGATGCCGGCGGCATTGCCGCCCATGCCGCCGTAGTGGATCGTACGATTCGCGTGGGAGATACCTCCCTGCGGATAGCCGGATTCGGCAACGTCTGCGCCCTGCCCGAATATCGCAAGACCGGCCTGATCGATCAGGTCCTGAAAAGGGCGGTCGAAGAGGCCCGACAGCGCAAGTTTCCGGTCGGCCTGCTGTTCTGCCGCGACTATGTACGGGCTGTATATGAGCGAAACGGCTGGAAAGGCCTCCCCAACCAGCCCTGCACACGCGTGGAGGCCGGTCAGGAAATCCCGGTCGGTCCCGACAATCCCCGGATGTGGATCCCCCTGAATCAGGATCGGTTTCCTGCCGGCCCGATTCACCTGCAGGGAGACAAATGGTAAGTATCTATAAGGAGAATACCTATTTGACAAGATCAGGACTAGAGGATAGAATACGGCGAAATGATGGAACAGGGCCGGTTAGGCCTGTTTGGATAGAGAGAAAGGAAAAGCCATGGCGGGTAATGTTGTTGAATTGACCGATTCGGATTTCGATAAGACGCTCAGCGAAGCAAGCGGGCCGGTTCTGGTGGATTTCTGGGCTCCATGGTGCGGGCCCTGCAAGATGATTACCCCGGTGATCGAGGAAATCGCCAACGAGTTTCAGGGCAAGGCGACCGTCTGCAAGGTCAATACCGACGATCATCGCGAAGCGGCCGTGGAGTACAATATTAACGCCATTCCGACGATTATCGTCTTCAAGGACGGTCAGATGGCTCATCGCTGGACGGGCCTGACCTCCAAGAAGGATATCGCCGCCAAGCTGAATGAGCTGATCGAAGCCTGATCTGCGATTCGAAGTTGACGCACGGGATGTCGTATGCCGATACGGCATCCCTTTTTATGCGCCAGGCCCTACCTTGACAAGGCGACCTCTATTCTGTTACCATGATATTTTCTAAAGTCTATTGTCTGTTTGACATCGTTCATTCGAAGTGAATCGAAAGAAAAGTGCGATCAGGGTGATCTGTCCCCAATCACGGTGAATAGAAAAGCCAGCTTGTTTAATCCACGTTATTCAGGAGGATTTTGCATGAAAAGTTGTGCGTTTCCATTTTTTTTATTAGTCTTCTTGTTGGGAATCAATAGGGTCGGAGGCGCCATGAAAGATCACGTTTATTATATAGAGATCACACAGGGGGCCGACTATGAAGATCCTGTCGATTCCTCGGACGATGGATTTGGTTTTCGATTGAGCGTCTTGACGGATGCCAGTGTCCGTCAGATTGATTTTCAAAGCCCTGCCGGTCATCTTTTCGTGATTCCCGACGAGGAGGAAACCGACGATCCCGCCACAGGAACGTCGACGTATCGTGAATACAATGACGACCAAGGGGCCTGGGAATGGGCTCATGAACGGGAACTGTCCAATGTCTCCGGATTGGCGGAATACGGGGATGGGACTTACCTCATTACAATAACCTATTATGCAGGAGGCTTCGACCAGACTCATATCTGGTTCGGGATGCCGGGCAGCGACCAGCCCATACCCCAACCTGTACAGGTTCCGCGGCTTCTGTCTCCGGCTCCGTATTCCGGTACCAACTCGCCGGTTACGTTTTCCTGGGAATTGATTACAGACCAGAATGCCAATGCCATTTGGGCCAGCCTTGACAATGAGCAGACTGGAGAATACTTCGATGTGGGTGTGCCCCTGTCACCCAATCAAACCTCCTGGGGGCCGATTGCCTTGAACGATGGTGTATGGGAACTCGAACTTGTCTTTGCCCATGGGTCTCCCGATCTGTCCAACGAGGACGGAATTGAATACCTCGTGGTTAAGTACAACGAAGTCGATTGTCTCTTTACGGTCGGTCGTCCATGGGTCGATTATGAAGTATGGGGAGGCAATACGGATTATACCCAGATGCCGGATGAATGGTGGGAGTATTACCGTAATCCGGAATGGACGGATTTTGTGCAATTGACCGAGTCGCAGGATCAAGCCGGGCGGTACTGTGGACAATACCAGTATTATCTTGTACGGGCCTACCGACCGCTGTTGCTGGATGCCGTGCGTGCTTCAGATAGTACGTATCAGAGCAACTGGCCGTGGCACTGGCATGGCTGGGGGTATAACTTCGAAAACCTCAACGGTTTGCCGGACGGAATGTATGCAACGGTGGGGGATTGGATTCTCTTTGAAAATCCGGGCCACTGGCAGTGTATCACCCTGATTACCGACCAGAGTTGTCCTACCGCCGATCTGACCGGTGATTGCTTTGTAGATCTGGCCGATCTGGCCCAGTTGGCTCAGCAATGGCTTACGGGACTGGAAAAGTAACCGGGTGATCAGGCAATCCGGCGCTATGTCGGACAGTTCGATTCGGGATCGCTTTGACAGGAGGTTTCCGTTTGTGCCAGCGCCGCCACCACATCATGGAGCGTATATTGTTTCAGGTAATCGGTCTGACCGGTCTCGATGTCCTTCAGGAGATCGCCTGCCTGTTTTTCCTGCGCAAAGGCGATCCGGGCCAGGGCGGCGTGGATATCCGACAGATGAATATTCTCGCCTTCGGTGGCCGGGACAAATCCGACCTCCGGCTCGGCCGTTTGAAACAGAAGACCTGAAACAACCAGATGGCCTAATACCTTTTCGGTAAAATCGGGCGGCATATCGAAAAAAGCGGCGATTTCGTTAGCCTTGACCGGACCGTGGCGATTTCGGAACTGATCGAAAACATAGGCCATCATCCGGAACAGCGTCATGTCGTTGACGATGAAATGTTCGCTGGTTTTCTTCATTTTGGACAATTCTGCCGCGTCGAGCGTCTTGAGATGCTGTGTCGCATACGTCAATTGCAGGCCGAACAAGACGATTAGCCAGGTAATGAAGATCCACATGACCGCCAGCGGCACCAGACCCATGACGCCGTAGAGGGCCTTGTAGGGGATAAAACGGGTGAGGTACGCGGTGAAAAGAATCTTGGCCCCGGTCCAGATCAGGGCGGCCACCGCCGCGCCCCAGATCGCAGCGCGGACGCTGACGCGGGTATTGGGCATGACGAAATAAAGAAAGAACAATCCGATCGTGCTGATCAGATACGGCAATACCGGCCGGACATAGCGGGCCAGTCCATCCTGGATGTGGGTTTGCGTCAGATAGTGCGTGCTGGCATAGAAACCCAGGCCAAGCAGCAATGGTCCCAGCGTCAGAAGGCCCCAGTAATTGACGATTCGGTGGACAAAACTGCGATGTTGGGGCGTATGCCAGATTTGGTTGAACGACCGCTCGATGGTGCTCAAAAGCCCGATGGCCGCCCAAACCACAAACGCCCCGCTGAAAAGGGTGATCGCCCCGGTGTCGATCTGTTGTACGAAGCGCATGGTGATGCTGTCAATCTGATCGGTGAGCTTGACAGTCTGCAGTTCTGCCTCGCTGCCCTGTTCCGCCTCGACGGGATATTCGATGGTGTCCAGATGGGCCTGTTCGTAGAGAAAAAGGCGGATCTTCTGGCCGATTTCCTGATAGGCGGGAAACGACTGAAAGACCATAAGCATCACAATGGCCAGGGGAACGATGCCGAAGATCGTGTGATAGGCCAGCGCGGCGGCCTGGGTGCCCGAGCGGTTCTGCTTAAGCAGCCGCCCGCAATGCCGCCAGAGCCGAAGCTGAAAGACCGCAAACCGCGTCCAGCGGCCGAGTTGATCGGTTGGTTTGGTCAACAATTCCATCAGCATATAGTTCAGCCCTTACCTGATAAGCATTTATGGTACATCGGCCAAGCCGGATGGCAACTTAAACCCCTGCCGAAATGACCGATAAAATCAAGAGGGACAGCTTCTTGTTACTTCAAAATGTCTTATCTTTTGAACAAATCGCCAAGATCGACGCCCAGCTTCTGCTGGAGTAGTTTTCGGCCAAGCTCCTCTACCAGACGATCCAGGCGAATCTGGGGAGCGTTCAGAGGACCTTCCAGAGGCAATTCAATCCGACCGGACGTGTCTTCGCCGATCTTCACGGTACGAAGGCGAAAGCTTGTCATGTCGATTCGGTAGGGCAATTTCGCTCGGAGGTCCATAGTGTTATTCAATCCGATGGAGCCGGAAAAACCCACCGGATATTTGTCGAGGTGCATTTCCATCGATTCATAAGAAAGCCTGCCATTTTCCAGGACGAACGGGGTGGCAAGAAGGGCGGCCGGCAACGAATCCGGCGTTTCCGCATGGGATAACATATCCCGTATCAAACCTCGTGATTGAAGACGAACATTATCCATGCGTATCGTTCCGGCCAGAGCCAGCTTGTCCGGATAGCCGGATTGCAGAGGGATCGCCATTCGATCGCACTGGAAATCAAGTATGCCGGTCATGTTTCCCTGATCGACGAAGATCGGATTGAGATACATCAGCAGCTCGCGCCCCATCTGTTCGTTGACCTGGAGATTTTGCACAACATGTACGGGCTTATCGACGTACAGGATGCGCGGCTCGGAAATCAGATCCGCATACCCCTGGAAGGAGACGGTCCCTTCATTGGCCTTGGCCTGCGGGATCGAGATATGAAGCTTGCCCTCGGCCATTTTAAGATCGGCGTCCCCCGCCGTAAAATGCAGTCCCTTGTATTTCGTGCCGTCCAATTTTAAAGTCGTCTGGGCTTTCATGTTTTGCATGAATTGATCGGGTTTGTCCGTGGGATATTCGCTCTCAAAAGACAGGTTTGTCGTTCGCTTTCCGACCAGTTCCAGGTCCGGGGGTAATGTGTCGCCTGCCAGAGCGGTGACCGTCTCCAGATCGTATTCCGCTTCCAGTTGTCCCTGCACTTTGCGTTTGCCCTCCGCGTCCGTTGCCAGGAAGCGCCCCTTGGTAATCGATATCCTCGAATCGCCCTGCACTCCCTGCAGGCTCAGGTCCTGCACATTGATCCCCCGGGCGGCGGTATCGAAAGAGGCCTTGGCCGCCAATGTGATTTTATCCTGAAGGAATGGCTTTTCCTCCGGGCGAACCAGCCTGAAATTCTCTACGGTCCCATCCTTGACCTCCACGCTGTAGATCCCCTCTTTCAGGCCGGCCTGCACATTGGCCTGTGCCTTGCCTGCCAACTGAAGACCTTCGGGCAACGGTTTGAACAGGTCGAGAAACGGCAGTACTTTGACCAGGTCCGCCGTACCGCCGGCCGCAAGGGTAAACGATACGCCTTCGTTGCCGTAGGTCAGACTGCCGTTGGACGCCTGCACTGTGGCGGCATCGCTGCGGATCCTGGCCGAGGCGATTTCAACAGCCTGATTCTTTGTATCGATTCGAGCCGCAAGATCGATCACCACATTTTCCGGGTCGGTTTTTATATCGGATTTTTGAAACGATAGTCGTTTGACTTCCGCCTGGCCGGAAATGCCGAAACCCTCCTGCTCAAACCGGACCTTTCCGGCGGCATGGAAGTCGCCGTCGGCTGAGATTTCTCCCAGATCGACAAAGGGCGCCAGAAACGCCTGACTGGAGGCCAGATCCGCCGTGAGGGAATACTCCAGTTGGTCGGCCCCGCCCTTGCCCTGCAGGGCGAAGAAAGAGGATTGGACCTGTAATGCATCGATGCGATATTGATCTCCTTTTCGAGTGATATCCGTGTTCAGGATCACCGGTTTGGTTAAAGCCAATTCCTTGCCTTTGGCCGTACTTCGGAAGTTGGCGATGTCGGCCTTGGCGATCAGTTTCTCGGCCCGTCCCTGATTCAGCTCGAGGTCCACGTCGGCATTGACGGTTCCCTCGGCGTCAACCTGTTTGCCGAACAACGCCATCAGCGGCTGCAAGGATCCCAGTTCGAGTTTGTCGATTTGTATGTTGACCTGTCCGCTGGTGCCCTTGAGGCTCCATTCCTGCGAGGCATCCGTATTGATTTTTCCGTCGGCGGCGATCCGCGAGGAGAATCCGTTGTCCATCACCGCGGCGGCCAATTGGAAGCGGGATTCCTTGCCCGGCGAGTGCAGGGCCAGCTTCGACTGGATATCGCCGAATGTGACGGATTGGGACTGTCCGGCCTCCTTTTCCACAAGGATCGAGACTTCTCCATCCGTGACATTGAGATCAAATCCCGCCATTCCGATCGGCAGGGCGACAGGCGCCGGGGCGGGTCCCACAACGCCAGGCGCGTTCGATTTCTCCTGAGGCACGGCGGGCGTAAGATGAAATTGGGCCCTGGGCGTGTCGATGGTCGTTTCGGCAAGAAGCACCTTTCCGCGCAGCAGGGCCAAATAGACCGGTTTGATGGAAAGACGCTGTACGCTGACTTTGGTTTTTCCAATCTTGTCGATGAAATGTAAGCCTGAAAGGGTAATCCCGTCAAACCAGCTCATGGAAAGAGAATCGGCATCGACAGTCGCTTCCAGAGCCGCCCCGACTTTGCCCAGAACGAATCGTTTGCCCGCTGTGCTGGAAATCAACACAGGCGTCAGGAAAAAGAACAGCGCCACAAGGCAAAAGAGGCCGCCTGCGGCGATCAGGAACTTTCGTGTCCATTTGGATTTGCGTACCGGTGTCGTCGTTTTCGATGTGTTTTGCGCTTCCATGTGCCTGCCCCCGTTCATGTTCCATTCGATGCCCGTCAAAAACAGAAAGCCGGGCGTGTATCCGGACCCGGCCTGTTCTTGACTTCCCAACATCGCCCGGTTCGATCTTCTCCGGGCGCTATCCGTTAATTTTCCATGATCTCTTTACTCTTGGCTTTGATGATCTCTTCGATCTTGTTGGTAAAATCCTTGATGATATTGTCCATATCTTTTTTTCCCTTGTCGCGTTCATCTTCGCTGATTTGCTTTTGCTTCTCCTGGTCATCGAGGTCTTTATTGGCGTCGCGTCGAATATTTCGAATACCGACCTTGGTCTGTTCGCCCAATTGTTTGATCTGCGATACGATCTGCGTTCGTCGCTCTTCGCTCAAGGGGGGGATATTCAAACGAATGACTTTACCGTCCATAATCGGAGCCAGGCTCAGATCGCTGTTCTTGATGGCCTTCTCGATCTCCTTCAGGGCCGCCGGATCGAACGGTTTGATCAGGATCATGGTCGCATCCGGCGTCGCCAGGGTCGCCAGTTGATTCAGCGGGGTCGGCGATCCGTAATAATCGACGCGGAGGTTTTCCACCAGCCCGGTCGAGGCCCGCCCCGTGCGCACCGAACGAAGCTCGCTTTGCAGATGATCGACGGCTTTTTGCATGCTCTTTCGGTGTGTGTCGATAATTTCCTTGCTTGGCATATTCGTCTCCATCCAATAGCAAATGTTATCATCAACCGGCCATAGGGCCATAGCCGGAAAAGTCGATCTCCCACTCAGGCGTCCGGTCCCACCATCGTGCCGATGGATTCCCCGCTCAGGGCCTTCTCCAGATTGCCTTTCTTGAAAATATTCAGTACGATCACCGGAATCTGATTGTCCCGGCACAGACTGACCGCCGCCGGATCCATGACCTTCAGGTTTCTGGCCAATACTTCGCTGTAGCCGATTGTCGTAATCAATTGTGCGCTGGAATCCTTCATTGGATCGGCGCTGAAGACGCCGTCGACCTTGGTCGCTTTGATCATCAGGTCGGCGTCCAGCTCGGCCGCCCGCAGAGCCGCACAGGTGTCGGTCGTAAAGAAAGGATTGCCCGTTCCTCCGGCCAGAATGACTACCCGTCCCGAATCCAGATGGAACAGGGCCTTGCGGCGGACAAACCGTTCGCACAGGGCGACCACTTCGATCGCGCTGAGCACGCTGGTGGGCTGGCCCATCTTTTCCAGCGTCTCCTGCAGAGCGCAGGCGTTGATCACCGTCGCCAGCATACCCATATAGTCGGCCGTATTGCGAGGGATATGGCTGATTTTGGCGAACTGCTCGCCGCGAAGAAAATTCCCCCCGCCCACGACGATGGCCACCTGCGGACCCAGCTTGCAGATCCGAACAATCCGCTCGGCGATGGCTTCGATAGCCGGGCCTTCAATGCCAAATCCGCCCGGCGAACAAAGACTTTCCCCCGACAGCTTAAGCAGCACCCGATTGTATCTGGTCTGTGCCATAATTATCCTTGTACGGGATTAAAAAAACGGCATCGACGTTTCCGCCGACGCCGTATTATACCGTCGCGTCAACCAATTTCAAATCGGACAAACCGCTTTATCTTGGCCTGTCCCCCGCCGGCTTTGGCTGCCTCGTTCAGGGCCTGGCCGACCGTCTTGCTGTCGTCCTTGACAAACGCCTGCTCCACAAGGCAGTTGTCCTTGAGGAACTTGGCTATTTTGCCGTCGACGATCTTATCGACGATATTGGCCGGCTTGTTTTTCACCTGTTCGCGGGCGATTACGCGCTCCTTTTCCAGCACGTCGGCGCCAACCCCGTCTTTGTCCACGGCGACCGGATTCATCGCCGTTACATGCATGGCGATATCGTTGCCCACCGACAGAACCGCTTTGGACACCGTATCGGAAGAGCACTCGATCTCGACCATGACGCCCAGCTTGTTATTGAAGTGAACATAAGTAGCGATCACGCCGGTCCCAGGCAGGGTGAATCGCGCATAATCGCCCACTTCGGTTTTTTCGCCGGTCTTGCTCACGGTATCGGTAATGTGCTCGGAAAAGGGCTTTCCATCGACCGAGGTCGTCAAAACAGCATCGGCCCCGGATTCGGCCTGACAGGCCGGAAGACAGCGGCCCATCTTCTCGGCCAGGGCCACAAAATCGTCGCTCTTGGAGACAAAATCCGTCTCGCAGCACAACGTCGCCATCGCGGCGGTTTTGCCGTCCTGACTCTTGCTGCATACCACGCGTCCTTCGGTGGTATCGCGTCCGGCCCGTTTTTCCATGGTCGCCAGCCCCTTCTTGCGAAGCAGCTCCATGGCTTTGTCCAGATCGCCGTCGGTTTCGGCCAGGGCCTTCTTACAGTCCATCATGCCCTGTCCGCTCATCTTACGAAGCTTCATTACCAAAGCCGCTGAGATTTCCGCCATTGTTAGTAACTCCTGATCTTCGGATTTTATCTGCTTGTTCCGCGTCCACCCGAGTCGGCATGGACCACGGCTGTATCTTTTATTGTTTTCGTCGATTAGGCAAACACGGCCGTCGGCCCGATCCGGAGGTTCCTTACTGGGCGGGAGCTTCCTGTGACGAATCGGTATTGCTGACTTCGGCCGCGGCGGGTTCATTTTCCGGTACGGATTCCTCCGCTTCCGCTTCGGCTTCGACAGACGATTCGACGGCGGGCGATGGGGCCGATTCGCCGACGGAGCGAGATTCGTCCGTGGCGCTGGCCAGCGCTCGACGACGAGACCGCCCTCGCGCCGGTCCAGCACCTGCCGTTACCGGTCGAACCATGGTCTTGGCGATGGTCACCGCCTCGGACAATTCCTGAAGCAGGATCTCGACGGCCTTAAGCGAATCGTCATTGGCCGGGATCGCCACATCCACCGTATCCGGATCCGAATCGGTATCCAGGATCGCGATGGTGGGAATGTTCAGCTTCCGGGCTTCCCGCAGCGCGATGTATTCCTTGCGCGCATCCACTACCACCATGACGCCGGGCAACCGGTTCATCTTGCGAACGCCGTCCAGGTTGGTGCAGATCTTGCGCATCTCGCGTTTTAGCCGGGAGGCCTGCTTTTTGCTTTCGGCTTCCATGCTGCCGTCGGCTTCCATGGCCTCCAGCTCTTCGAGCCGGGCCAGACGGGAGCGGATCGTGCGGAAATTGGTCAGCATCCCGCCGAGCCATCGTTCCGAAACAAAATGCATGCCGCACTTGCGGGCGGCCTTTTGCACCGCTTCCTGTGCCTGACGCTTGGTCCCTACAAATACCACATCTTTGCCGGAAGAAACCACTTCGGTGAGGAGCTTTTTGGCGATCAGCAGCCCCTTCAATGTTTCCTTCACGTTGATAATATGGATCTTGCTG
>JAFGGE010000094.1 GCA_016930745.1 Sedimentisphaerales bacterium | reverse complement strand
TGGCCGGTTCCGGACTGAATGGCATTCACTATGTATTGATTCTGCTGAATGAAGGATTGAACCTCCTCCAACGTGGGCACGGCAAAACGCTCGCGTTTTGCGCTCTCTCTCTTCTTATCCTTCTTTTCATTCTTATTCTTCTTGTTAGTTGACGCTTGTTTGCCGTCTGTTTGACGCCCGTGTGACGTCTGAGTGACGCCTTGTGTGACATCCGCTACCGATTGGTTTTGATAAGCCTCCCAGTGACAAAGAGTTATCAGTGTGTTTCGGTTGGACGTTTGTTTGACGAGAAAGCCGAAGTTCTCAAATCGTTGCAGGGCAATACGCACTTTTCGGCGTGACACACCTTGTCCGTATCGTTTAGCAATTTTTTCAGCCGACGTGACCATCTGGCCGGGTTGGCATGACAGTCTATAAACGCCGATACCTTACCTGTACAGGCGCGGGCGTGGCGATCGGTTGCGGTAATTGGCTACTGTCGGAGGCGAAAGAGGAGGCGGCAAAGACTGGATGCCATAAACAGCAAAGCACTTATAACAACCGTGCAAGCCCCGGTGGGAAGATTCAAATAATACGAGCTTATAAAGCCCAGAAAGGTGGAAGTAACGCCAAAACCGACGGCAATAAGAAGAACGGCTTTATAGCCTCGCCCAATCTGATAGGCCGCCGCGGCCGGACAAACCAGCAAACTGAACAGCAGCAGTCCGCCCACCGCTTTCAGATTGACCGCCAAAATCAAGCCGCAAAAACAAAGAAATATAAAGTAGACGAAATGAGTATACATGCTGGTCGCCACGGCCAGGGAACGGCTGAATAAAATGGCCTGTAATTCCTTGTTGCACAGAGCCGTAAATGCAACCAGCAACAGGGTAAGAAGGCCCGTAACCAGAACGGTATTCCAGTCGGCAAACAGGATATTGCCCCAAAGCAACGATAAAAGTTCCGCCCGGCTTCCCTGTTCCAGCCCCACCGCCAGAAAGACCAGCCCCATCATAAGCGACAGCAGGATGGCCTGACCGGTATTGGCGTCCATGTTTTTCGGATTCGGCGGAAGCAGCGCCACCCCGGCGGAACTCATCATGGAAAGCGTCAGGGCCCCCCCTGTGGGACTGATGCCCAGCACAGAGGCGTAGACGGCCCCCACCATCGCCGCATGCGAGATGCAGCTTCCGATAAACGGCATGCGCATCCCCACGATAAAGACGCCCAGCAGTCCGATCCCGATTCCCGCAAAGGCCGCTGTGATCAGAATGGGAATAAAGTAGGCATCCATGAAGCGCCGGCCCCTTTCAGGAATGGATCCAGATTTGTCGTGTAATCGCCGCGTCAAGGACTTGTTCTCGGGGGCCGTCGGCAACGATGTGTCCCCTGTCCAACAGAACCAGCCGTTCGCAGGACGATGGAATTACTTCCACCTCGTGCGAGATCAGCACAACCGTGATCGTACTGTCCTTAAAAAGAGCGTCCATAATGTCCCGAAACTGACGTTTCCATTTTGGATCCAGGCCGGCGCCCGGCTCATCCAGAAAAACCAGACGAGGTTCGGCCGCCATGGCGCGGGCGATCAGCGTTTTTTGCTGCTGGCCGCCGGACAAGGAACGAAAGGTCTGCCTTCTGTGTTCGTAAAGGCCCATCTTATCAATCCAGAAATCCACCCGTTCATAATCCGCCTTGTTCAAAGGACAAAGAAAAGGCTTCAAGCCGTTTCGTCCCATGGCGACGACCTCTCGCACCGTAAACGGCAAATGGGCGTTGTATTCGTTTTGCTGGGGCACATAACCGATGTGCTTACGATACCGAGTCCATCCTCCCCAGGGGAAAAACGACATCGGCCGGCCATACAGAGATACGACGCCGCCGTTGGGCCGGATCAAACCGCAGCACAGCTTCAGACACGTGGTCTTGCCGGCGCCGTTGGGACCAATCAGGCCGATAAACTGTCCGGACGGGATGGCCAGTCGCTCGATTTCCAGGAGGGTTTGCCGCCCGTGTCGGACGCAGATTTCCGATAACAAAATGGCGTCCGTCATGCCTTCCATCAATACGATTCAATCAATTGATTCAGATTCGACCGTACCAGTTGTTCAAAGGCGTTTTCAGGATAGGCCGTCGTATCGGGAAAATTACTGAACACGACCAGTCTTGCGTTCAGTTGTTCCGCAATATGGCGCGGCAATGTCGTGCCTTCCTGCGCATTGGCGATCACGATCTGTACGGCATTGTTCCGGGCTACACGAAGGCAATTCTCAATCTCCGCCGGCGTCATGACCTCGGCGCTGCGAAAGGTGGCGACAACCTCCAGCCCGAGCCATTGGATAAAATCGGCTTGATGGCGAGAAGCGATCGTTTTTTTGCCGAAGAAATCCGACTCTTTCACACGGGACTGGATCTGCTCGGAGAACCGAATCAGGCGGGTTTCCAGGAGACGATAGTTATCCCGGTAATCCAGCGAACTGTCGGGCAGATGGGTTTCCAGAAACGGAACCATCTCATGACACGTCTCCAGATAGGTCCGGGGGATACACATTCCCGGACGGCCCGCGATCTCCACAATCGGGCTGTCGACGCGGTTGAGCTTGTCGTCCAGGCCGGCCTGAAAGTCGAAACGAAACAGGATTCGGCTTTGCAGCAGGGAACGGATCTGTTCGGGCGAGAGATCAAAATGGCCGGGACACATCCCCGGAGGGGCCAGACAGAAGATATTCGTTTTCCCGGCAAGATCCCGCACCGCCGATTGTAAATAGGTATTGGTAACCGTGACTTCGGCCCGGAAGGACGGCTCCTGTTTTTGTTTGCAGCCGAGAACCGCCGCCAGAGACAAAGCCAGCACCCAAAAAAATGGATGGACGGCCCTGCTTTTCACGGCGCACCTTCGAACGAGCCGATATGCCTGCCCTGCCGCAATCGCATCCGCACAATCAGCCCTTTTTGTTTTTCCGCCGAGTACCAGGTTCGCCTGGGGACCGGCCCGTTGAGTTCTTTCAACGTCTCCCATTCGTCATAATCAGGGCCCTGACTATAGATTACCCATGTCACGGGCGAAACGGCGGGATCATCGAATACCTGATCCTGCTGCGGCTGCCCCTCCCCGGCAGGAAATCCCTTCGGCACATAAAGAGAGGCCTTGATATACGGCATATACCTGCCATTCTGGTACAAGGGACCTACCGACCAGTATTTATACGTGTTTTTGGGGTGGAACCGATCCTGCATCCGAACTGACATCCCGCTTTCCCGCGACGGGGCGGGCAGATAGCCGCCTTCCACAAGCTCCGGGGGCAATTGATGGTCCTCCCATCCCATGGAGCAATCCTGCCGCGTTGGGGGATGCCTGCCGTCATGTTCGTTCATGTACATTTCCAGACTCAGGCCGATCTGGTACAGATCCGAGTTGACGGCCACGATTTTGGCCTGCTGTTTTGCCCGCGACAAAGACGGCGTCAGGACCGCCAGCATCAGCGCCAGGATCGCGACTACGACGACCAATTCGATCAATGTAAATGCTTTTCTCATCGTCTCTCAAAAACAATCGCACAATCCCGCCCGGGACGACATCCAGGATTCGGCCAGCAGGGCAACATCGGCCAGGTTTACGACAAAATTGCCATTGACATCCCCCGGCAGATTCCCCCGTACGGAACCTGTATCCCCCAGAACCAGACCATTGCCATCATAATTCAACACCAGTAAACGGTACCCCTTCGTAAAATCGGCAGGGAAACCAGGGGCTTTTTGATCGATGATCCCGATCACATCAATCACACCCGAAGGGCATGGATACTGTTGGATTCCCTTGCCTAAGGCCAGCATAACGGGAAATGTCCTTCCCTGCCCGTCGGCGATGGTAATCGTCTTGTTCGGTCCCCAGTTTTCGGGATCCACGATGGAAACCTCGTTGATCCGTACCCGGCGAGACTGGTAATATTCCCCTCCCGACAGACGGTTAGGATCAAATATTTCAGTATTGTCGGGATGTTTCAGGTCGGCCAAGGTTATCTCGTCGGGCCGGGGCAGACCCACACCCGGCATGATCAGCTCCATGGTAAAATCATAGGCCGGGTCGGTCTGATGATTCTCGTTGATGTTCATCTTGCCCCCATAAAAAAGATAGGTCCCGGTAACGCGAACACGATCCCCCGCGCGGAATACATAGGCGGTGTTGGGATCCCGATTGAGTCGGCAGATTTCTTCCAGCCACTGCCCATCGGTGTAACTTTCGGTTCCAGGGCCGTTTTTATAGTTCTGTCCCATCCAGCAGAATGTGCCAGCATGGTCGCCCCCTTCGCCCTGGATCACGACTTCCCATTGGCCGCCCATGAACCAGGGAGCAACCGTAGGGTCAGGAGTGGGATCGAGCCATTGCTCCGGATTGTTCAACAGAATCCCCTCCAAAACGACTTGCCAGGGTCCATGGTCGTCAAAAGAACTTCTGCCGTCGGCATGGACGGCCTGAAACTGCCTGTGCGTCACAGGGACGGGTTGTTCAGCCAGGGCCGCGACGCTGATTACAAACAAAAAAAGCCAGGTCATACAATTCCACTTCTTCACCCTATCCTCCGTAATCAAGTTTTTTATTTTGACATCGCGCATAGATCCTGCTATAAATATCATGCGCATAAAAATATATATTTCGTAACACGTTGTCAAGCGCAAAAAGAGAAGATTTTCCTTTCGGTTTCCAAAAAGTTTTATGTCATTTTATATCAACAACTTAAGAGGATTTGGCCATGCCTGAAAAACCTTTGTTGCTGTCCTTACAAAACAACGATGAGTACCAGCCGCTGTTAGAAGGAAAACCGACGACTCGGGGGATGCGGTCCGGGCGAGTGATTTTAAAAAAAGGGCAAGAATGCGGTGAGCATTCCACCGGATGCCATGAAGAGCAGTTGGTTTTTCTGGCCGGCAGCGGGACCGCGTTTTTAGGCGAAGATAAAAAACCTGTTCCTGTACAACAGGGAAATGTGCTTTATATTCCCCCTTTTACCCTGCATAACATTCATAATTCCTTGTCCGAACGCCTGGTCTATATTTACTGTGTGGCCCCTGTTGCATCCAATCAAGATTAGGTTCAACTCCCGCAAGTTGGTGAGTTGACTTTACTTGGTTGATTTTCGGTCATACATTAAAAAAAGGATTTATCGCTTTGCAGGTGCCGGCATAATCCGGGAAATGAGCGGCTTCAGAAAGGATATCGCCCCATCCTGCATGCCGCTATCAGGGTACTCAGGTCGCTTCCCCGCGTCATCCTATCCTGCCCGATAGCAGGGGTATTAAAGCCCTGAATACTGTTGCCTTAAAGCATTGAAACCAAAGTACTTATGGCTTTCAAAGAGAAAAATTTACCAAATTCGTTGGAGAAGAGTCATTTTTTTATTTGCAACTAAGTTGCGAATAGACTAGGATTTGTTCTTGCAACTAAGTTGCAGTTAAGAACAAAAAATCGGATTTTCGAGTACAAGATTATAGGCCTCGGCCCGGACAATACCTTGATGTAAGGAAGGGAGATACGACGTTGGCGATGTTGGACAAGATCAAACAGATCGGGCGGGAAATGCGGATTCATGCCCCGTTCACGGTTCTTGGCGCCGTAACGGGCATCTTTTTTATGCTGGTTTTCGGGTATCTGTATCAGGGCCATACGCCGGTACTTTTTTCAATTTTCCATCCGCTGCATGTGGTTCTCTCGGCGATGGTGACGGCGTCGCTATTTAAGCTGCACCGCAAGGCCAAAGACTTCATCCGTATCCTGCTGATCGGCTATTTCGGGTCTGTCGGGGTGGCTACGCTGAGCGATTGCATCATCCCCTTCTTCGGAGAGACCGTTCTTGGCGTTGCAGTCCCTTCGCACGCCGGCCTCCATGAAGAAACGCATCCGAAACAGCACACTTCCGCCGGACAGGAACATGAAGATCCCGCCGACCACGAACACGAACCCCATACCGAAGCGGTGCCGGCCGAGGTCGATCACGAACACGCCGATCATGCCGAGGGCAAGCCGCATCTGCACCTGGGCTTTATCGAGGAATGGTATCTGGTCAATCCGGCCGCGGTGCTGGGCGTGCTGATCGCCTATTTTCTGCCGCGAACGAAATACCCTCATGCCCTGCATGTCCTGATCAGCACCTGGGCCTCGTCGGCGCATATCCTCATGAATACCCAGGCCGATATTACAATACCATTGCTGGCTGGGATGTTTATCGTGCTGTTTGTCTCGGTCTGGCTGCCGTGCTGTATCAGCGATATTGTCTTCCCCATGCTGTTTGTCGATGCGACAACGAATCACAACCACTGTTGGCTCTGCCATGACCATGCCAAGGACGCTCAAGAAAAGGAGGCCCGATCATGAGCCCGGCGCAGGAACAGGCGGCAAGGACCCTTCTGGAGACAGCCTCTCTTCGCCGCACCCGTCCGCGCCTTCTGGTGCTTCAGAGTCTGCTCCAGGCCTCGTACCCGGTGACGCAGGAACAGATCGCCGAGCAGCTCGGCGACAAATCGCCCAATAAGGTGACGATCTACCGGACGCTGGAGGCACTGTGCACGGCCGGCGTGGTGCATAAGGCGTTTCTGCAGGATCGGACGTGGCACTTCGAGCCGGCCCACAATTGCAGCGAACATCAGTGCCATCCGCATTTTACCTGTATCGCTTGCGGTCAGACGACCTGCCTGATGGATATGCAGGTTCCCGCCGTGAAATCTACGCATAACGGCTACACCATCCACCGACAACGGATGCAACTGGAGGGGCTTTGCCCGAATTGCTCTTGCTAAAACCGGATGAAACGTTTTTATTTCAATTTGTTGTTTGGTCTGTCTTTGGTCGTGATCCTTACATCCGGCACGGGTATAGGGCTTGCGTTACATATCCTAGGTGTATCCTATACCCACTCGGCGGATTGTGAACACAATTCATCACCTCAAAACAAACAGCATGATTCTACGGTTTGCCCCATTTGTAAGAACTTAATCGGTCCTGGCTCCACGTACATTGTACCTTATGTGGGCATCTATGTACTTTTAACAGATAGTATTGAAATACGATCAGGAATAACACAAGCCACCCCTCCTTCTTTTCACTACCACAACCGTATTCCCCGCGCCCCTCCCATTTTGTAACCTTTCATCCAAATCTATACAAAGTTCGATACGGCGCCTCCGTTCTGCGCTGTGTTAATTCTGTTTGAATTAATAGCTACTTTTTAATGAAGGGTGAAAAATGAATCGCATACGAAGTTCATCAATATATTTTTTGTCTGTTTGCCTCATGAGTTTCCCCGCAATATCTGAAGTGGACCATGGTGGCCATATGCACACCCATATCGGACGCAATCCCGACGGTCTCTGGGGCAACGACGACGATAACCAGCTCTGGATATTCGCCACACCGGGTGCGCCGCAATGGGAAACGATCCACATGGAACCAACCGGTGAGTTTCTCGGAGATATGCAAATCTATCATGCCGAACTGGACTGCTGGCATACGGCCCATCCCGCCTCGGGCGCGTTTCAGTTGGGCGGAGCCGATCCGGCGTTAATGCCCGATTGGCGTCTGGCTATCCAGCGTATCGCTTTTTCCGATCCGGTGCACTTTTGGATGCAGGACGAGGCGACCGGTCTGGAGATCCTTCGTAACGACGGTGACTTTTTTTTCTTCGGCGAGCCGGAATGGGAGGACGACTTATATAACGAAACCGGAACCCCGGGCGCCTGGCATTACCATATTCATACAGAGTTTCTGGCGCTGGCCGATGGGCCTGGAACATCATTCCAGGCCACATTTGCGGCGTTGGATCTTGGTGCGACCGGATTTGCCAAATCCGCCCCTTATACGATCTCGTTCCAGACCGTTCCCGAACCGACATCCCTGCTTTTAGTGGCGTCGGGAACCTGGATTATCAGAAGAAAGGACTGACCAATTCACGCCCTGAATCGGAAAGGGCAAACCGATGAATCAAATGATCATTTCCAAGAACACAGAAACCGGCCGGGGCGTTTCCATGCGCCCCGCCCGGGCTTTTACCCTTATCGAATTACTAGTCGTCATTACGGTTATAGGTATCCTGCTGGCGGTACTGACGCCGGCATTGAAAAAGGCCAAAGAGGCCACGAAAAAGCTGATCTGTGCCAGTAATGTTCGTCAGTTCGGAATCGCTCTTGGTGCTTATACAATGGAGCATGAAGAGCGATTGCCTCCCAGCTCCTGCCATATGGATCATCCGGAACAATACTGGCTACATATCCTCGCTGCGTACTCGGACAGCGACCTGTTGTACCGATGCCCAAGCGATACATCGAAGGATTTCATCGATTGGGACCGGCCGCTGGAAGAACAGGAGCAAGACGGGAAATGGTCCAGTTATGCCATCAATTCCCTATTGGATCCAAGGTGCCCACTCAGTCAGGGGCGGTATAATAAAGTGAGCAATATACGACATCCGCAATACTGCATTTATTTGTGCGAAGCGCCGGATTCCTGGACCAGTTTCGACCACCTGCATCCTGAAAACTGGGGATCGATCGACGAAGTTAAAGGACAGATCGCCTGGGACAGGCACGACGGCAAAAGTAACTATGTATTTGTCGACGGACATGCCGAATGTCTTTCCGTGGATCAAACCTGGGCCTGGCCGGGTAATTGTTTCTGGTTTCCCGGCCATGCCCCGGGTTGGCCGCCGGATGATTTTTAATGCATGAAGTGAACGGGAGAACAGAAAAATGAAAAGTATTATGTGGATCTCTGCGGTACTGTCGGTAACTGCGGTTTTCGGTTATGCCGACTGCCCTTTGGATCATCTCCTGATCGGGTGCAATCCAGACGGTGTTTGGGGAACAAAGGATGATCATACACTCTTCCTGGATTGTTCCCAGAAATACCGCCACAGCGACCCGGAACATTCGGGCGATCCGACCTGGAAATACTGGCACTATCCCATGTATTATAATGCTCGCTATCAGCGATATCAAATCGGCGAGCCTGGCTTCGACGTATTCGGACCCGAGGACCCCAATCATATGCTGCAGGGGCTGGCTGGTGTGGATTATCACATCCTGATCGAATGCGTCTCGATTTCCCCGGGTTTGATCGCCCGCGATCCGGCGGGCCGGCAACTGGATGAACCAGGAGATACAATCGATCATAGTATGCTGAGCGAATCTCACCTGCATGTACAATACCGATGGCCCCTTTCCGGCGACGAATTTGATCCCAACAGCCTCTGCTGGATTACCTACCGTCTCCATGACACGCTGGCTGATGATCAGTTGTATGCATCCTCCGAGGAAGTTACCATCCTATTTTTTAATGATCCCCCACCCGGAGACCTGATTGTCAACCATTCTGTGGATGAATGGGATTTGTCCCGTTTTTTGCGCTTCTGGCTTTTTGACGAAGGGGGACGGAACAATGATTATTATGAGCGGGCCGATATCAATCGCGACAGCCGGGTAAACCTGCTGGATTTTTCCATGTTGGCGCAAAACTGGAGATACTCGCCCCCTCGTCCATAAATTGTGAAAAGTAGTTCTTGCCTATGGGGTGATTCGAGCGCAGAATATAGATAGGAATAGAAACATTTGGCAAGATTTTCAGGAGGATCTGCCATGAAAAAAAGGTTCTTTTCTGTTGCTCGGGTTCTGGCAACCCTGTCCCTGCTGATTCCGTGCTGCGGTTGCGGGATGCTGGGCGGAGCGATGCTGGGCGGGATCATCGGGTATCAGTCCGGCGAGGCCTGCGCCGGGGCATTGATCGGGGCTGCCGTCTGCGGAGCCGGGGAAATCGCCCATGCGGTGGGCGAACTGGGCAAGGGCGACAAGGAGTGCACTGTGACGGTTCGCGTGTACAACGAAAACGGATCGTTTATCCCCGTCAAGATCAAGAAAAAGGGGTGCGAGTACATCGGTCCCAGGGGAGAGCATTATGACAGCGTGCCGACCCAGGAGCAATTGCGTCCGTATTACGGGATGAAGGGATAGCGCGTGGAGTTGTATCCCCTGAGGTTTGAACCGATCTTCAAGGAGCGCATCTGGGGCGGGCGGCGACTGGCGGAAGTCTTCGGCAAGAAGCTGCCGGAGGGCGTGAAGATCGGGGAAAGCTGGGAACTGGCCGATCTGCCCGAGGATCAATCCCGCGTTGCCAATGGACCGCTGGCCGGGCAAACGATCCATCAGGTCCTTGCCCGCTATGGTGCAGATATCACCGGTAAAATCGATTATAACCCGCCATTTCCGCTCTTGATCAAGATCCTCGACGCCCAGGATGTGCTCAGCGTACAGGTGCACCCGGATGCGCAGACCTGTAAACGCATGGGTAAAGGAAACCCGAAAACCGAATGCTGGTATATTCTCGACGCCGCGCCGGGAGCGATGATCTATAAAGGGCTCAAACCCGGTACGACAAAGCCGCAATTTGCCGAGGCGATCAAGGCCGGAACCATCGCCGAGCTTCTGCATAAAATCGAGGTCAAAGCAGGCCAGTGCCATCTGCTTCCTTCGGGCACCTGCCATGCCATCGGAGCGGGATTGCTGATCGCCGAGATCCAGCAGCCATCCGACACGACGTACCGCGTATTCGACTGGAACCGGATCGGCCCGGACGGCAAGGAACGTGCGCTGCATATTCCGGAGGCGATGGAGAGCATTCACTTTGATTCTTCCGCGGATCAACTCCCCGTCAATACGGTCGGCAGGGTAGTAGACACAGCGGAGTTTATCGTGGACAAAGGACATCAGACGCCCGGCGGCGAAGTATTGCTTGCACGGGGAACCATGCGTGCTATCATGATCGTAACCGGAAGCGGACGGATGATCGCCAGAGGAATGGATGCAACGTCCTTTGCCAGGGGAGATACTTACCTGATCCCGGCCGCCTGGGAAGGCGTGATGCAGTTTGCGGAAGATACGGAATATCTTGTCGTAACCGTCTAAGCAATGAACTTATGGTAATGAGGCGCTTATGCGAACCATTATATTTATTCTGGGCCTGATCGTTTTGGCATGGGGCATTGTGTTTCTGATCAAGCCCAATGTTTCCAAACGAATGATCCGTTTCTGGGCTTTCAGTCGGCTTATATTGCTCGGCGCGATCATCAAACTGGCCGTGGGAATCCTGTTTCTCATAGCGGCCCGCGAATGTAAAGTGACATGGTTGATTGTCGTGTTTGGACTGATCGGGTGCCTGCAGGGGATTGTTTTTCTGGCGATGCAGCAAAAGAAACGCAGGGCCGTCATGGAATGGCTGCTTGCCCGTTCGCTCCTGATGCACCGTGTTCTGGGAGTGGCGACCGTTTTAATCGGCGCTGCCATTGCTTATGGCGCCGGTATCCCTTCGGTCACAGTGCAATAGCATGAACGTTACCGATCCCTTCAACAAAACCGATCCTTAGATCGTCGTAACCGGCCTGGCATTTTTCAACAGCGCCGGATCAAGCGACAAACCCAGGCCCGGAGCGGTCGGGATAGCGATTTTCCCGTCCACTGCCCGCAATGGCGGATCGAACCATTGATGGCTGTTCTGAATCTCGCCCTTATACTCCATATACGGGCCGATGTTGGGGATGTATGAAGCGAACTGCATGACCTCGACATAGCCGGTGTTGCCGCCGGACATATGAGGCGTAATGGTCATCCCAGCCGCGGCGGCCATCCGCGCCACGCGCGTCGAACGGATGAAGCCGCCGTAGTAGTGCAGGTCGGGCTGGGCCACATCGAGTCCTCGATGTTCGATCATCCAGCGGAACCGATACTGGCTGGATTCGCATTCGCCGCCTGCAATCGGGATCGAAAGGGCATCGGCTACCCGCTTTGTATCTTCGAGCCGGTCGAAAGGACAGGGCTCTTCATAGAAGGTCGCGTTGATGTCTTCCAGCATCCGCCCGACTTCGATGGCTCGCGGCGGATTGTAAGAGCCATTGGAATCGGCATGGATCGCGATCTCGTCGCCGAGCGCTTTCCGCGCCAGCGGAATCAATCCTTCGGTGCGGCCAGGGAGGGAGTCGGCGTCATTACTCATCCGCCCTCCGACCTTGAACTTAACCGCCCGGGCGCCGGTCCGCTCCAGTTCCCGCTTGAGAATATCGACCTCCTGTTGCGGGGTGGTGTCTCGATTGCCGCTGGCGATATAGAAACCAATCCGCTGCTTCCGGATACCTCCGAGAAGGTCGCCGAGCGGCTTGTTCGTCATCCGGCCCAGCATATCGAGGATACTGAATTCGCACCACGCCACCGGGCACCACAGGGCCTGCCCCTGAAGTTTATAGTTGCTGGCATGCAGAAATACGCCGTCGATCAGGGAATCGAGCTGTCGTGCATCTTTTCCGATAAAGTACGGGATTACCCGCTTGAGCAGGATCGGGTAATAGATACTTGCCAGGCTGTTGGTTACACTGTTCCCTTCGGCCCCATCGGTCGAACGCGTCCGCACCATGAAAGTATTGCCGCTTTGCAACAGCTCCATGGATTCGATCTTAACCGGACTGGCCAACTCGGGAACTTGCAGGGCCGGCTGGGAAGCGATTGTGTCAAGTATCTGCCGCGTGATACGTTTCCCGCTTCTTTGCGCTCCTGACGTACTACTGTCCAGGAGAAAACTGACTACTCCTGCTACGGATGCTGTTTTCAGAAAAGTCCGCCGATTCATACCTATTCCCATAGATCGATATATGAATTGACTAATTAAAAGAAAGAGTATGTTCCATAAGCCATTGGGAGGCGAATATACCAAAATCTTCCACCGTGACTTCACACGGTTCTCCGGCAAGATTGGCATTCAATACACAATAGTCATGATCGCCCGTCACCAGCCACTGATCGGCAAATACCATTAAGTCCTCGTAGTTGACAACGCAGTCTCCTGTCAGATCGGCAGCAAGAGGACAGACTGTCGTCGTTACAACAATCCCGCCAAGCATCGGAGTCGGAATCTTGTCACCATGGCGAATCCACGTATCGGTTTCACCATCATACCGATACCGCATGATGCCTCCATTTCTGTGATCCGTGACATACATTTCCTGCCCGTCGGGGCTGAAATCCATATCAACGGCCCCCTCTGCAGCAACGCTGTCTTTGTATATTGGCGCACCAAAATCATCAAATGTGAACCGAAGCACCACACCATGATTGAAATCCGTTAGATAGAGAATATCATCTCTGATCTTCATGAAGTGATACAAGGCCCCGCCGTCCTGTGCAAAGTCTTCAATAAACGTGTAACTTCCATCCAGGTTATGGGAAAATCGCCTTACTTTCTGATAGTCGCTTACAAACAATTGCCGATCCGCCGGCCGGACAACAACACCAAGTTGTTTGTCGTTATCAGGCATTTGAAGGATGCCGTTGGCTAGAGGGTTATTCTCTCCATCAAAAACAAACCTCGAAAGGATACCGGTGGTCCAGTTGGTCTGGAACAATTCGCCACTCACCGGATCAAAACAAAGTTGGTGACAGTCGGTTACTCCATTGCCGGTAAAGGTTCCGATGAAATCGAGCTCGGAACCATACAGGGCAAAGCGGGAAATCGAACTGTTCCCCGTGTGGGCGGCACGATTGGCCACGAAAACTTCATCGGGAGAACGAAGCGCCAGGCCCGCAGGATCATAGAGCAGATCACCGGGGATTGGAGTCAGTTGCTGGACCGGTCCAAAGACGTCCCGAACAATATACCGACGGACACCCTGTTTCGATCCAGCTCCCATGGGGGTTTCCGCCGCAATGATCTGAAACGATGAGGCGCAAGCCGTCATTGTGAAGAAAGAAAATACCCACGAAATAACAAGACTGCCGATAAGATAATAGACGTGTTTGTACATGTTTCACCCCTCTCCAAAAACATCAGACAAAACAATATACTGAACGGCACACTGTAATAAATATGGTCTTACACTTACAATACTATATGTAGATGCCCTAATCGATGTCAATTGCGATTTTTATAGGATCCTGTCCAAGAATAACGACTTGTTTTTTAGCAATTAGGGCACAATCGCCGCCTTCATAACGGTAAAGACATCGGTATTGTCCACGTACTGGCCGGAGAACTGCCAGGCCCTGGCGGCATGCGTGTCTACCCCGTCGACCAGGGCATGGAAAAATTCGCTGCCCGGCCCGGTCGCATACAGAGGCACCAGCACATTGGTATGGCCGGTGGCATAATGTTTGGCATCGGGCAGCTTGCCCTTGCCGCGGCTTTTCGGCAGGTCGAACGGCGTCTTGCTCTTTTCCCCGGCATCGGGGCCCCAGATCTGACCGCATTCGTGATCGGAAGTGACGATCACCAGCGTATCCCTAGTCAGCCCGCGCTGATCCAACCAGTTCATAATCGAAGCGATTGTCTTATTAAAATCGGCGAATTCCTCCACCATCCGGTCCAGATTATTTCCATGGTTGGCCCAGTCGACAGCGCCGCCTTCGATCATCAGGAAAAAACCGTCCTCGTCCTTGTTCAAGACGTTCAACGCCGCCAGACTCATCGTTTCCAGCGTCGGGACATTTCCATTGAGCCTGCCCTGTTTTTTCCCTTCCCGATCATACTGGAGAGTCGAGGCAGATTTGGCCAGACCAAACACACGGTTTGGTTCGGGCCTGGGATCGGCGGCCAGGGCCTCCATGGCCCGTTTGCTGTCCATAAACGTCCATCCCCTGCCGGTAGTACCCTCGACCAGGGCCTGATATACCTCTTCGGGGCAATAACTGTCTTTCCATTTGTCATGGGGTAATTTTTTGCCGTTGCTGTCATACCGCGGGTGCCCCGGGGAGAAAACCACAGCCAGACTACTGCGATAGACGATCTCTTCGGCGATTTGATCGGTGTTCTTGCGATCCTCATTGTGGGCAAAGACGGCGCCGGGGGTCGCATGAGAGAAGGGGACGCTGGATACGATCCCGGCGCTTTTGCCCAGCCCGTGAGCGATCTCGGCGATGGTGGTCAGCGGCTTTTTGTCCGGACCGGTGGAAATCCGCTTGTTTTCGGTCTTGACGCCGGTATACAAAGCCGTGGCCGCCGCCGCCGAATCCGTCGCCTTGGAACGCTGCGACTTGAAATCCGACCAGGATTTGGCCGGATCGTACAGGGGCGCCTCAAAGGGATTGGTCGTACAGCCCAGCCGCACCGCAAAGGCATCATAAGGCTGCTTGCCCAGTTGGCCGTATTCGAAGTACGAGGAACAGTGAAAGGCGTTAAAACCCGCCCCATCGGCAATCAGAAGAATCACATTCTTTGCCGATGCCCCCCACCCGAATACTGTGAAAGTCGTCAGAACCGCCAGAAGAAACACAACCCGCCCCATGGCCCGTCGAGGATGCATGCCGCGCATAAGAATCCTTGTCATAAAGAACACCAATCCAGTTCGACAAAAGAATTTTGATTGTACCAAAAGACGTTCGCGGAGGCAATCTTGTTGCCTGAAATCGGGAGAAATCACACGGAAAAGGAATCCAGGGCGTGTATTTCGCCGCAGATGCAGACATCCTGGCCGAAGGTCTTGATTTCCATGTCCTTAAGCGTCTTGCATTGCGTGACGGCGGCCATGGCATCGCTGATGGGCACATGCCCCTGGCCGCCCAGGATCATCGGGGCGATATAGATGCGGACAGCATCGACCAGTCCTTCCTCGAGAAGGGAGGAAATCAAAGTCGGTCCCGCCTCGACGAGCACCTGATGGATCTCCCGCCTTGCCAGCTCGGTAAGAACCGTTCGCAGTCCGCATCGTTCATTGATAGTCGGCACGACGGTCAAATCGACGCCTTTGGCGAGAATCTTATCGATTTTCTTGTCCTGTCCGACAACACCTTCCTCGGTCGAGAAGATCATCGATGGAAACCGGCGGGTATTCATAAACCGCCTGCCCAGTGGGATGCGCAGCTTGCTGTCGGCCACAACACGAAGGGGAACCTTCCCTTTGGGGGGCCGCGGCGTCAGGGCCGGATCGTCCGCCAGGATCGTATTGACGCCGGTCAGGATCGCCTGCGAGGCCCGGCGCATCTTATGGGCATCCTTGCGGCTCTGGGCATTGGAAATCCAGCGGTTGCCTGTTTCTGGCTTCCAGGCCAGCTTGCCGTCTAGGCTCTGGGCCCATTTGACAATAACATAGGGGCGGTGGGTCCGGGCGTATTTGACAAAGGCGGCATTGAGAAGCCGCGAATAATGTTCGCACAGGCCGACCTCGACATCCAGCCCGGCCGCGCGAAGCTGGCGGATGCCCCGGCCGTCGTTGTGCTCGGATGGATCGGACATCGCCACGAACAGCCGGCCGATTTTGGCCGCCAGGATCGCCTCAGTACAGGGACCGGTCTTGCCCTGATGGCAGCACGGCTCCAGCGTGACATACATGGTCGCCCCTTCGGGATTGTTTCCCCTGACTCGGCAATCGTGCAGGGCGTTGACCTCGGCATGCGCTTCGCCGAATTTTTTATGATATCCCTTGCCGATGACCTTGCCGTCCCTGACAATCACGCACCCGACCGCCGGATTAGGCTCGACCAGACCCACTCCGAACTGGGCCAGCCGCAATGCCATTTTCATGTATTTCTTGTCTTCGTTCAAATCACACCTCAACCGTAATGTATCATTTCCCTGAACTGTTTTTCGTCGATGATGGTAACGCCCAACTCCTGCGCTTTGGCCAGTTTGCTGCCGGCTTCCTGCCCGGCCAGAACAAAATCGGTTTTCTTGCTGACGCTGGAGGAGACCTTGCCGCCGTGGTCCTTGATGGTCTGCTGGATCTGCTGGCGGGTAAAGTGTTCCAGCGTTCCGGTAACGACGATGGTTTTGCCTTCCAGAGGCTGCTTGCCCCTGGACTTCTGTTGGGGCTTTTCGGGATGGACGCCTGCTTCGAACATTTGCCGGATCACGGCTATATTATCTTCATTCCGGAAAAAGTCATAGATGCTTTGCGCCATGACTGGGCCGATCTGGTCGATCTGCTCCAGTTCCTCAAGCCCGGCATCCATGAGCCGTTCAAGCGAACCAAAATGTCCGGCAAGGATCTCGGCGGACTGGCCGCCGACATGGCGAATCCCCAGACCTGCGATCAGACGCCAGAGAGGCCGGGGCTTGCTCGTCTCAATGCTGTCCAGGATATTGGCAGCGCTTTTTTCGCCCATGCGTTCCAGTTGGACCAACTTCTCGAAATGTAATCGGTACAGATCGGCAAAATTGGCGACCAGGCCCTTTTCCACAAGCTGTTCCAACAGGGCAGGCCCCACATGCTCGATATCCATCTGTCCGCGACCGACAAAATATTTGAGCCGCTCGAGCAACTGGGCCGGACAGGCGGCATTGACGCATCGGATATACACACCGTTTTCGTCCTTGCGCACCGGATCGCCGCAGACCGGGCAGTTGGCAGGAGGCTTGCATGGTCGGGGATTTCCCTTGCGTTTTTGATGAAGAACCTGAACGACCTGGGGGATGATCTCCCCGGCCTTTTCGATGATCACGGCATCCCCCTGCCGTACATCCAGACGTGCTACTTCGTCAAAATTATGCAGGGTTGCCCGTTTGACGGTGGTCCCGGCCAGATGCACCGGCTCCAGGTTGGCCACGGGCGTCAGGGTGCCGGTCTTGCCTACCTGCACGTCAATGGAGGTCACTACAGTTTCGGCCTGTTCGGCGGCAAATTTATAGGCGATGCACCAGCGAGGGGCACGCCCAGTGCTGCCCAGGGCCTGCTGCTGGACAAATCGATCGACCTTTACGACCATTCCGTCGATCTGGTAATCCAGCTCGGCCTTTTTCTGGTGCCATTGGCGGCAGATCTCGATCACCTCGTCCATATTTTTGGCTTTTTGCGTGTTTGGGTTCACCGGAAGGCCAAAATCGGCCAATTTTTGCAGAGCGGCATAGTGGCCCAGGGCAGGCTCCCGGCTGGTCTGACCCAATCCATACGCAAAAAAAGCCAGGTTTCGGGACGCCGTAATCCGGCTGTCCAGAAGCTTGAGGGAGCCGGCGGCGGCATTGCGGGGATTGGCAAAGGTATTCTCGTCCGCCTCGGCCCGCTGACGGTTCAACTCGGCAAAGGCCGCCTTGGGCATATAGACCTCCCCGCGGACCTCCAGCACCTCCGGCACATCCCCATCCAGCAGCTTCAGGGGCACCGACTTGATTGTGCGGATATTCTCGGTCACATCGTCGCCGGTCGTGCCGTTGCCTCGTGTTGCGGCCAGGACCAGCCGCCCGTCCTCATACCGCAGACTGATCGCCAGGCCGTCGATCTTCAGCTCGACGACATACTGGTATTGCAAGGTCTCCAATCCCTTGGCCACCCGCTTGTCGAAGGCACGCAATTCCTCTTCGCTGTAGGTATTGTCAATGCTGAGCATGGGAATGGCATGGGTAACGTTTTTGAATTCGTCCAGCGGTCGGCCCGATACCCGCTGCGTGGGCGAATCCGGAGTGATCAGATCCGGGTGATTCTGTTCCAGCTCCCGGAGTTGGGAAAAGAGCCTGTCATAGTCCCTGTCGGTGATCTCCGGGGCGTTTTTCACATAATAAAGGTAGTCGTGCCGGCGGATTTCCGCGCAAAGCCTCTCTATTTGTCTGGATGCATCCTTTTCCATGGGCAACAGGATACCATCCGGGCGGATTTTTGACAAGGCCGGGTCGGGTTTTCTCCCCGCGATTCGGTCAGACCTCGGTCAGGATGACGACATAGTTCTTGCCGTAATGCTTAGCGCACTTCGGGCAGGTGGTGTAGAACATAAACCACCGCTTGATGTCCCTGCCTTTGGCCTTGACCCAATCCTGCATCTGTTTGCACCATTTTCCGGTCTGGTTGTAGGGCCCTTCGAAGACCTTGGAAAGATAGGTCCCGCTGAGCCGGACATTTTCCGCATCGGGCACTTCTTTGCTGACCTCGATGTACAGATCCATGTTCCACTTGCTGGTGTGCTCGGACAGGCCGACCGGCACCGGCGAAAAGGCCTGGGCCTTTTCGATCTTGGGCAGGTTGCGCATCATGACCTTGCCGAAGTTCAGCGGGATGTGAAAAAAGCATCGCACCCGGTCCTTGATAAACAGCTTGTCCTTCCAGACTAGTTCCTTCTCGTCCCACGGCCCCGGGTCGAACCGCGGACAGCACCCGGTTTCGGATTCATAGGGCATGTTCATTGGTTTACCTCCTACAGGATTACCATAGCGCGGATTATACCCCCCGCCCGGCCGGCCATGCAAGCATTCTACTATAATTTTTCGTAGATGAAATAGGATCTGTAGAACGGCAACCTTTTGCCTTTCTTTCACATCCGCTTGTCACGTTGACCTGTCACGTCGAAGCGTCAGCGTAGACGGAAAACACGGTGAAAACGGGCGCTTTCTCATAGACCGTGCACACGCCGTTCTCTGACCGGCCGGCCGGAAAGATCGAATATCGCCCAATATCAACAAAAAGACAACAAATTCCTTGACTTATAAGGCAATGTGTTTGTAGCATAGAAAAGGATTTTCAATCCCTATTCAGCCAACACATAACAATCCGTTGGTTTTTGTTATTAAAGGAGAGGTGAAATGCATTACTCATTTCTGTTCGCAAAAAGAGTGTCTCTCGTCATCGGTGCAGCGTATATCCTAACCCCCGTTGCGCTGTCCGCCGATCCCAGCGCTCTTCTTGAGCGGTGGCCCATGGACGAACAGACTGGTAACGTCATCTCCGGCGTTGTTCATGCCCTTAACGGCACGCTTGTCAATGGCCCGCAATGGACCCGCTCCTGTCTCGGCTCAGGGGCCCTGTCGTTTGACGGTCAGAATGATTATGCGGAACTGGGAACTCCCACAGAATTACTGGATCTTCCCCAGAGCAGCTTTTCGATAGTCATGTGGATCAAAACAATGGATCTTGCCACCCGAAGCATCCTGATTGGAAACTATGACGGGGATCCCGCCTGGAATCTGGAGATCCACACCTCCGATCAACCCGGCCATCTGCGGCTCTACCTCGATGGGGAGGATCATCATGACGATGTCTCTGTGGCCGATGGGCAGTGGCATCATATCGCCGCTGTGAGGGACCTGGATGCAGGGCAGGTAACACTCTATATTGACGGACAAATCGCCTATTCCCAGGCGTCCGCCAAAGGCGCCTTTTCCGTACCGGCCGGGCGTCCGACAAGACTGGCCCGGGATTCGCGTGCCGACCTGTCGTACGAGGGTTGGATGGATGATGTGCGACTGTATACAGCCGCACTGACCCAGGACGACGTGTTTAACATCATAGAAGAAGCCATCCAGGATAGCCCACTGGGAACATACACGTTTCCGGCCATCCCTCCCAAGACCGTCTGGCACGGTTCCACGTACAGCTTTCTGGTCCAGTGGCCTGACCACGAAGGAGCGTTGTTTGATCTCTGGGCCACCCCTCAGCCGACAGGCCAACTGTCTTTGGAACGAGTGCTCCATACCGATACATGGATGGTTAGTTATACGCCGGACCAGAGCGATGTCCTTCCTTTTGAAGTCATTCTTGGCGGATACGGATTTGAAACCGTAAAACAATCCTTCGAATTGCTTCCCATGGCCCATTTGGCGCCGGAGCAGGAAGTCTTTGACATCAGCAATCATACCGGTCCGGGACCGTTTGGGTCCGAAGAGGTCGTTGAGCATGTCTCGAACGGCATCGTTGCTAATATCAATTATCAGGGCAATAAGCAGTTGAAGCGCGTCGAGTTGATCGGAAAGACGATCCTTTGGGAAGATACTCCGGCAGCCGATGATCTATTTGATTTTTATAACGGCAAGCTTGACCAGGAATCCATCACCCTGACGGCCGAGACCGTCATCATTCGAAGCGCCTTGCATTTCCCGCAAACCAACGTGACAATCCATGCGCGTCAATTGCGTTTCGAAGGCGCTTCCGCCCAGATTAAAACCACTCCGATCGATAATCCTGTCAGCTACCCGGGTGATCAAAATCCCGGCAGCGACGGGAGATCGGCGGGCAACATCGAACTGAATATCAATACATTTTACACCTCGCATAATGGAATCAAGTTTGCTCTCAACGGCAGCAGAGGCCAGGACGGCGGCAGAGGCCACGACGGCGATCCTGGCCGCAGTGTCTCCACCTATTGGACCACCTTCAACTTTAACGATTCCGGCATCCAGTTTAACTGGACGGCCCCGTCCGGAGAATACATCATTTTCAAAGAAGCCTGGAACCGATGCGCTTTCGGGATTCCGATTCTTGCCTTTCGGCGCCCCGCCGACGGAGCTCCCGCGATTCCCACAAATGGCCACAATGCCGTTTCTTCCGGTAAACCCGGCAAAGGCGGCGCTGCAGGACACCTGAAAACAACCCTCCC
>JAFGGE010000093.1 GCA_016930745.1 Sedimentisphaerales bacterium | reverse complement strand
GCGTCGAAGCCATCCAGAACCTGGTACAGTAGATTCACCACCTGCTGATCCTGGCCGTCGATATCGGCGGCGGCAGGATAGCTTCGTGTATTTCCCGCCGAATCGCCGGCGGTGATGAAGAACTCGACAATGGTCTTGTCCGGCAGCGGCGGAATGGATGCGGTATACATGCCATTCTGTCCGACTGTCATTTCAATAACGGTAAAGTCATTTGGGTCATAACGGGGGTATTCATCTCGACTGTATGTCGATGTGTCAATTCGCCAGTGGAGCTTGGTTGTCGGCGATTCCACAGAATCATCCATCACGCGGGCAGAAATCGTAACTATATCGGAGGATGTGGGGATGATGGGACTATGAGTCACATCGGAAATTACAGGGGCAATATTCATAGCGTTTACCGAGTTGATCGTTCCCGGAGTCCCCTGTACAACGACAGAAGCGGTCCAATTTGCCCCCAAGTCATTATCCATCTGCGGATTGATCAATTCCAGGGAATAGCCTTGCCCATCATGAGCCGCCCGCCACTCCCAGCCGCGATGATTGCGGTCTACCGGACCAAGCACGCGCCGGCCCCAGTTGCCCTCGTCGGCATACCGGACCTGATCGATCACGTTCCCCGAAGCATCCGTCAGCGCAATCATTTCGCCGGAATTACTGAGCCTGCCGGTAAAGTTGCCCAGGATGTTCGTAACACCGGGATATTTGGCTACGAAGGTAGATGTATCAGCAACGATTACATACTGATCTCCCGGTTTGAGTAGTAAAGAAGGCAGAGTAAACTGAATCCCCTTGGTGAATTGCCAGCCGGACAGATTCACTCGCTGAGCGCCGACATTGGCGATTTCGATGTATTCCTCTAAGATATTCTCATGGTCCGGATCGTCCGGATTGAAGGGGTGATACATGATTTCGTTGATTACGATTTTCCCGGGGGGAGGCTCCGTTCCGTTTCCATAACCGGGGGTCGGGCCGGAGGTGGCGAAATCAAAGACCTGCCAGGTCTCGGAACCGTCGGGAAGACGGCCCAGCGATCGGTCGGGAAGCTGCGGACCGAATTGGAGCGTATCGACCGGACGACCGTACCAGTCGTATAAACCGATACTTTCTCCCTGTTCGGCGTTTAATTTTATATCGACATGCAACGGTCCCTGCGGCGTGTCCTTGTCCGCCCAGAGCAGAAGGTATTCTCCGGGATCGATGATCGTATCTTGGTGGCCCGTGGGAAGCCGCCACAGGAGCGGATCGGCCAGGTCGTCGGTGATGGTCATTCCCCCGATATCGATTGGGTACGGTCCGTAATTGTACAGCTCGATCCAGTCGGCATATCGATTGTCGGGATTGGTTTCATCCGGATCGGGGACCGTCGAGACATTGTCGGCCATGAATTCATTCATGACAAGGGTAACCTTGTATTGGCCCCACTGCGCCGCCAGGGCATCGAAATCGGCCATATCCACCAGGTTATCATGGCCTGCCAGGTCCGCACAGCCATCGCCCGGACAATCGCCAAAGGTTAACCATTGATCGGCAAACCGGGACAGGTCGGCAACGGTTACGGCACAATCCTGCGTCAGGTCAGCCGATGGGCATTGTGCTCCCGCAATACCTGAAAACAAACAGGATATAGCCAATAATATCTTCCTGACAGAAACCATCACAATCTCCACTGATACTACGATGATTTATATCCTAGTACTTCCATAGTAATAGGGAGGCGTAACATCGGGAAAACGTTACACTTCGTTACGACCATGGATCATGTGCCCCCTATGTAAGATTCATACTGATTATACCAGATTGTATCTTAAAAAGCACGCGGAAAACCCGTTTATAAAACGTAAAAATCCCCTTTTGGAGGACACGATGGACCGATAATACCGAGCCGTGGTTCGTTCCGACGAAAATTCACGAGGAAAAGAAAGTTCGATCATTCTTGGCTTCTCCTCTTGAAATCAGGAATGTATAATAACAGTTTTGTCGTCCTTTCTTCCTGAACTGTCCGGCGTACCGGACGAAAAGCGAGTGGTATTTTGGCGATCCTCAGTTTACATGACGTTAGTCTGGGCTATGGCGGCTCGACCTTGATTGAGGGCGCCAATTTGCATATTGAAGCCGGAGAACGGATCTGCTTGCTGGGCCGCAATGGAACCGGTAAAAGCACCCTCTTAAAACTTCTCAACAGGCAAATGGAGCCGCAGACCGGTCGAATGATATATAAATCCGACCTGATTTCCGCCTATCTTGCGCAACAAGTGCCACTTGATTTGGAAGGATCCGTATTCGATGTAATTCTATCCGGTTTGGGGCGACAGGGCCGCCTGGCATCCGAATACCACCGGCTCAGCCAGGCAATCACCGAAAATCCGGATAATGAATCCATCGCACAGCTTGGCCGGCTGGAATATCAGATGCAGCAAACCGGGGCATGGGAAGCGGAACGATGGACCGAATCGGTTTTAGCTCTGTTGCACCTGGATGGGGAGGCGTTATTTTCCGCTCTCTCGGCGGGTCTGAAGCGACGGGTTCTTCTGGCGCGGGCCCTGGTGGCTCGGCCGGAACTGCTGATGCTCGATGAGCCAACCAACCACCTTGATATCGACGCCATTGCCTGGCTGGAAGAGTTTCTCGCTTCCTGGAGCGGGACGCTGCTGCTTGTTACCCACGACCGACAGACGATCCGACGACTATCCACGCGCATCCTGGAAATCGACAGAAAAAAATTGACAAGCTGGGAATGCGATTACGATACCTATCTGAAGCGGAAAGAGGCAACGGAGCAGACCCAGGCTAAGGCGGAAGACCAATTTGATAAAAAACTGGCCGAGGAGGAAATCTGGATTCGACGGGGGATTCAGGGACGGCGAACGCGGAATGAGGGGCGGGTCCGAAGACTCCGGCAGATGCGCGAGGTCAGACGGCAGAGACTGGCTGTGTCCGGGACGATGAAAACGCAGTGGCAGCAAACGCAATCGTCGGGGACTCTGGTAATCGAAGCCAAAGGAGTCGCCTTTGGTTATCAACCGGATACCTGTGTGATTCGCGAGCTGAACACGACCATTCTGCGCGGGGACAAGATCGGGATTATCGGTCCCAACGGAAGCGGCAAGACCACCCTGCTGCGGGTACTGCTGGGGGAACTGGCGCCAAGGGAAGGAATCATACGGCACGGTACGCGGCTGCAGATTGCCTATTTTGACCAGCTTCATCGGCAACTGGATGAAGAGGCTGCCGCGATGCACTGCGTCAATGACGGATATGAAATGCTCGAAATCAACGGCAAGAAACGACACGTGGTCGGCTATCTGCAGGATTTTCTCTTCACCGCCGATCAGGCCAAACAAAAAGTGGGCCGGCTCAGCGGAGGACAGCGGAATCGACTGCTTCTGGCCCGGCTGTTCGCCAAGCCGTCCAATGTGCTGGTCATGGACGAGCCGACCAACGACCTGGATATCGAGACGCTCGAGCTTCTGGAGGAATTGCTGATCGACTATCCGGGCACTGTTCTTCTGGTCAGCCACGACCGGGATTTTTTGAACCATGTAGTTACCGGCACGATGACGATTAAATCAGATGGGATAGTACATGAGTATGCCGGCGGATATGACGATTATCTTGTACAGGCAAAGACGGATGCGGTGCCGGAGACGGACGTGATACCGAGGGAAAAAGCCAGGCAAAAGCGGCAAAGGTCCCCGAGTGTTCCAAAACTGACCTATCGCCAAAAACAGGAACTGGCATCCCTGCCCGAACAAATCGAGGCGATGGAAACCGAACTTGACGAACTGCACGCCTGGATGGCCGAGCCGACATTTTACCGGCAGGATGGCAGCCGGATCGCCCAGACGGCCTCCCGGGCCCAGGCGCTGGAACGCCAACTGGCGGATTTGTACGATCGCTGGGAGGAACTGGCCCAGATGGAATGAATTGTTCTGGGAGTAACCTATGGCCAGGATTGTCTATGGTGTTGCCGGGGAAGGTTTCGGACACAGCAGCCGTTCGCACCTGATCGGGCAGCACCTGATTGAACAGGGGCATGATCTGCTCTTTGTCGCCTCCGGCAAGGCGTTATCGTATCTGAGCGATCCTTTTCCGGATCGGGTCCGCCCGATCGCCGGATTGCAATTTTCCTATGACAAAGGTCGGATTCGTTGTCTTCGAACGATCCTGAACAACATGATGTGCTACCCCAGAGCGTGGAAAAGTAACGCCGAATTGTTCGAAAACCATCTGAAACCGTTTGAGCCGGATCTGGTAATCTCGGATTTTGAGCCCTTCAGCGCCTGGTGGGCCTGGCGAAACGATGTACCGTATATCAGCGTGGATCATGAACATCTGCTGACCCATTGCGTGCTGGAACATCATCCCAGCGACTGGTTTGCCCGTACCGCCGCTTATGTGGTAACCCGTTCCTACTATTTCCGCGCTCGCAAATACCTCGTTTTGAACTTTTTCGATGCCCCGGTTCGCAGCCCCCAAACGATGATTACGCCGCCTGTCATCCGCCCTGCCGTGGCCGCGTTTCAGCCCGAACGAAAAGAACATATCCTCGTTTACTCCACGGATACCACCACCCGGGAAAGCCTCCTTCATACGCTGGGGCAATTCAAAAAGGATCGTTTCTATGTCTATGGTTTCAATGAGGACAAGGAAATCGGCAACTGCCGTCTCAAAACAACGTCCACCGAATCCTTCCTCGCCGACCTTTCCGCCTGTCGCGGGGTTGTCGCCACGGCCGGGTTTTCTCTGATCAGCGAATGCCTTTACTTTCACAAGAAAATGCTTCTGATACCGGTACTGGGACAATATGAACAAATCATCAACGCGCGGTACATAGATCGCCTTGGGCTGGGAGTAGCGTCTGAAATCCTGGAGGAACAGGCGATGCGGCGGTTCCTGGAAATCGTCGATGCTCCGATGCCGAACAATCCACACATTCTCTGGCCGGATAATCATCGATTCATGGAACTGTTCGATGACACGATTGCCACCGTGCTTTCAACAGGAAAATCGTGAGGAGGATTCCAGAGAATCCGCCCTCCTGATCCAATCCGGCGACGGAGTTCATCGTGATTTCATAAGGATTCCTCTGGAACGAAAAGGCCCCCGATGGATATCTTTAAGGAAATACTATTCTCTTTGACTTGAAGAAACCTCCCGGCCAAATGGAAAATCATTCAGGATTGCATCAGCCGATCAAGCGTAAAGATGCATCGCCCATCAAACGGAAGGGCGAACGGCCAATTATCTCTAAGCCATTTATGAAGGAATGGGTACCTCTTGGTTTTGCGGTTGTGCATTCCTCATCGCCAGGGACAGGGTTATCTCAAGGGTGTCCGACAAGGAGTCTGTTTCGTGCGTACTTGCTCGCCGGAATATTGTCTTGCGGCGGCCGAACAGTCTTGGCCGCAGCTACGCGGTCTTCAGACATATCCTGTATCCCTTTTATTGCGAAGGGCCTTTACAATGAAGTCTTTATCCTCACCAAATGTCTTGCCGCCAACTATTACACTGGTTTCCTCACTTTGCTTTGACATCGTAGCAGAACAGCACATCCTGGTCGCGGATGTATAGTTTTCCGTTGGCGATGACCGGGTGCGCCCAGGCCGGCAACCTGGTGCGATCCGGCTGCATGAAGCGTCCATGCTCAACGTATTGCTTCGGATTCGGCTCAACAAGGACTATGGTTCCGTCCTCCATGCGATAATACAATCGCCCATCCGCCAGCGCCAGCGAGCCTTTCGCACGGCGGCCGGCGGTTTGCCGCTGATCCCACATGACTTTTCCGGTCTTGAAGTCGAGACAGGCCAGCGCCCCACCCTCATTGCCGCCGGTGGCGCCGTAGAGGTACCCATCCAGAAGGATCATCCCGCCATGATGGTTTTGCATGTCGGTGGTGGCATAGACTTCCTCCGCTTTGACAGAACCATCTGCATCCTTGACCAGCTTCACCAATCCTCCGCCAGCGCCATAGGCTGAGGAGGCGAACACCATCCCATCGTGGAAGATCGCTGTGGAACAGTTGATCCCCATGCGGTTGGCGGGCTTGTCATAACGCCAGAGGAACTTACCGTCGGACGCCGCAAAGCCGACGAGTGTATTAGAAGTGAGCTGGACATACTGGCGTTTTCCTTCGAAGTCGATTGCAATAACTGAGGCGTAGGCCGCTCCGCCACCGCCGCCTCCGAAACCGCCGAAGCCACCGCCGCGTCCACCGGTGCCGCCCTGACCGCCGCCAGCAGCGCCAAAGCCTCCTGATCCGCCGACCATCGGATTGGTCATGCCACCCTCGAAACCTTGATCCGGCTGCCAGACATTGCCACTGGAATCCGTATAGGGCGCTGTTGCACCGGCCTTGATCCGGATGGTCGTTGCGCCAGAGGACACACCCTCCACCTGCGGAAGGATTTCAATGGCGTTGATGGCCGGGTTCTCGACCTTGGGTGTGAACACAACGCGAAACTCTCCGTTGGTCACTTCCACGGGTTCGGTTTCGATATAGGCGCGTCTGGGGCCGCCGGCCTTGACCCAGATGTCAAAGTCCTTGAATTCCTTCCCCTGAACAGTGAAGGAAAAAACACGCTGACCCGGGGCAGTAATGCCCTGGTAGGTCTCCGCAAAGTAGAGCTTGGCGGAATATTTTCCATTGGGAATCTTGCAGGAGAATGCGGTCATCGAAAAATGCTCGCTCGTAAATAAGCCCAGATCCTTGGCTCCGGTGACGCCCGAAGACGATCCACCGCCGGCTGCTCCGGTATTCCCTCGGCCACCGGGACCAGCAGGGGCACCGCCCGCTCTCGCGGGCGCTGGCGTAGCGGCGGCCGGGGTATCGGGCATCGCGGACTTCCAGATCGTCTCGCCGGTGAGCTTATTGAGGGCCACCAGCATTGCATCGGTCCCGCCAGGGGTGACGATGACTTTGTCGCCATCCACCAGCGGCGATTCGCGGAAGCTCCACATCGGTCTGCGTCCGCCAAAATCCTCCGTCAGACTGCGCTGCCAGACGATCTTGCCGTCGCTGATCTGCAGACAGGCCACGTTTCCCGCCAAACCCTCGACATAGAGCCGCTCGCCATCGACCGTCGGGGTACATGCCGGCCCCTCTCTTCCCTGCGATGCCTGCTGCCGAAAGGCCGGGCCAAGGGGCGATACCCAGACTTCACTCCCGTCCTTTTCGGACAGGGCCAGGACCACTTCCTCATCGCCGCGATTGCTCATGAGGTAGATCCGCCCGGCGGCAACGGCTGGACCTCCATCGCCACCGCCGAGTTTGTCGACTCTCCAGGCCAGCGGCGGACCATTTTCCGGCCATTGCTTGAGCAGGCCCGTGTCCGCGGACTTGCCGTCACGGTTAGGCCCTTGCCACTGCGGCCAATCCGCCGCTTCCATAGAGGTTGTGGTAAGAGTTAATACGCCAAAACTTAGCACTACAAAGAACCAATTTAATCTTGTCATTTTTTACTCCCGCATTTAATGGATGAATATATTAGAATTATTGGGCGACTTTAACACACTTCATCTGCGCCTGATCCTGGATCAGGAGCTTTCCTTCGGAAAGCGCCAGCGGCGCCCAGTTCTGATTTCCACCTCCAAATCGAGTCATTGGATCGCTCGTATCGACTCCCCCTTCCGCGAGCACCTCCGCTGAAGCAATCGGTTTAAACCCGGCTGGATCCGGCTCGATCAGATACAAAGTCTTGGCGCCGTCGGAAGCCAGGATCAGGCCGTCGGCCAGAATCATGCTGCCCTTATTGAAATTGGGATCCCGATTTGTCTTCCACAGGATCTTGCCGTCCATGCTCATGCAGACAAGGCCGTCACGCTTGCTATTGGTTGTGAACTGAGCATAGAAATAACCGTTATATAACAATGGCGGTTTTGTTTGATCGCCAAAATTGTTATGTTTAAAAAGTTCCTCAGTACTATAGCTCCCGTCTTCCTGTTTTTTGACTTGTATCATAACTGCACCGTGTTCATATCCACCCGCAACAAGTACTTTATTGTTACCGGCATCGACCGCACTCGGCACAGAAATGTGACATTCCCACTGATCATATTCCCAAAGGATTTTTCCCGTATGGGGTTCTATTCCGACAATCTTACCCAGAGTTTGCGGCAATTCGCGATGTCCAATCGGATTCGTCGATGAAATGACCATAACAATATGGTCTTCTCCGTTTATTTTTACAACGGAAGGACTGGCATAGGATTCATTGCCAAGATTGGGTGTTTTCCATTTCACAGTACCTGTTAGTTTATCGTAGGCAACCGCACCTGCATCAGGAGCCTGGGATGATACAATTACCAAATCATCGTAAATAAGAGGGCACTGCGTAATAGCCCATATCGGAAGGCGACCACCGCCGAAATCCGTCCAGATGTTCTTATTCCAGACGGGCTTGTGCGTGTTGATGTCGATGCAATATAAATTGCCGTAGGGACCGCACGAATAGACATGATTGCCGTCCACGGTCGGTACGCTTCGCGAACCGGGAAACGGAACGCGCCCCGGAGCGTCGTACGCAAAGTTCCAGAGCTCTTTTCCGCTGGAAAGGTCGAAACATCGAAGGTTGTCGCCCACTTTGTCGTCCCTGTCGAGGAGATACACCTTGCCGTCTTGGACGACGGGTCCGCCATACCCTTTACCCACCGCTACTGACCATAGCACTTCCGGCCCCTTCTCAGGCCAGGAGCGCAAGAGTCCTTTCTCCGGCGAGATTGAGTTTCTGGCCGGACCAAGATATTGAGGCCAATCGGCGGCCAGACTGCTGCAAGCGACTACCATCAACACTATTGTTGTTAAAGTTACTCTAATCTTCATTTTTTCGCTCCTTTCTGGAAATATCGTGTGCATAGGAAAAAAACGTTATTTATGCCCAGCTTAATACTATATCGTTTTATTTATTCTTGCGTTTCAAAGTCTTTCCGGATAACCATCGGGAGACCGTCCTTCGCGACATCAACGACCCAGATTTCGTGATGCTCGGTCCCGTACACGCGTTCGATTGCCATACAGCTCCTAACGGGAACCGACCAGCCGCACCAGGCAAACGAACCGTCGAATATCCGGGTCGCACTTTTTGTGTCGATATCATAGACCCAGAGGCCCGCTTCCCAATAACATCCGATCGCCAGCCGCTTGCCATCCGCCGACCAGCAGATAAACGCCAGATTGTTCTTGTTCAGCCCCGACCAGGATGCCACAACGGACTTGTCGGACACATCGACGATCTTCAATGCGCCTGTCTTTTGTTCGACAAATGCGAGGAATTTCTCGTCGGGCGATACGACGGGAAACTTGAATTCGCAGTCGAATACTTGTTTCGGATTGGCGTTATCAGGATCCGTTGAGATGGAATAGACCTTCTTGTCCACGCGGCTGTGGTAATACAGCCGCTTGGAGTCGCCGGACCAGTTCGGCCAACCACCCTTAGCAAGAAATCTTGGACGCTCTGTGCCGTCGGCCCGGATGATCCAGACCTCTTCGGTTTCAAATGACTGAGGGATTCCCTCGCTCGACAGTGTCAAGTCCTGCATGGACAGGAACTGTCGGTCGCGAACATAGAGAATATACTGCCCATCCGGAGACCATGCCGGGTCTTTGCCGGGCACGGTCAAGAGCCGGGTCTTCCCCGTACCGAGATCCACAATTTCAATGCCGCTGGCGCCGAGCAACCCTCGGCTGTATGCCAGTTGAGTCCCATCCGGAGAGAAGCTCGGATGAAAACCTTCCGCCACGACACGCCTGGCCCGCTCAGCAAGCTGACGGTATTGCCTGGCGGCTTCTTCCATGCTCTTAAAGGCCGTCCCCCGCGGCGGCTTGTCCTGGGGATGCCACGATCCGCCCGACCATAGACTGTCGGAAACGTACTTGGCCGCCAATTCGTTGAAACGCATCGGGTTCATCAGACCCGATTTGAGCATGCCGTCGTATTCGGCCTGGGCCTTCTCGTAATCCCCCTGTGCCGATAAAATACAGAACAGGTTGAAATGATACATCGGCTCGCCCGGCTTGATTTTCAGGCAGGTCTGAATGTCGCTAAGCGCAGCATCGTATTTCCCCATCCGCATGAGTGTCCGACGGCGCTGATCATAGAACTCCGCCAAACGCCTTTCCTGCTGCGAGGCAAGAGCGATCGCCCGATTATGGTCTTCGACGGCGTCGTTAATCCATTTGCCGTTGTTCTGGGCCAGCGCCAATTCACGCCGGGCGATGGCGCGAAGCGAATAGCCCGCCGGATCCTTCGGCTGGCTGCCGATCATGACGGAGGCCTCGGTCTCCATGTCATGGTATTCCCCCAGCGCCAAATAGGTAAGGGCGCGCGCCCGACGGGCGCCGTAATGCGCGGGATCCAGTTGCAGGGCCTCCTCCAGCCACCCGAGAGTTCCCTGTACGGTTTGTGCCGTGATGCCGCGCAATACATACGCTTCGGCCGTTCTCGGCAGCAATTGTTCCCCCTGCGCCAGATGGACCCCCGCCTTGTCTTTCATGTGGAGATCACGGGATGCCGACTCCAGGTAAATCCGCGCCAGGAGAAAATGGGCGTTGGCGGCGATTTCCGGCCGCTCGTTGAGTAGCTTGTACAACTGTTCGACGCTGGCGTCGGGGCTTTGCAGTTCCAGTAATATTCGCGCATTCAGCAGCCCGGCCTCCGGGCCAACGAATCGGCTGGAAAGAACAGGTTTGACGTCCGCCAACGCCCGCTCATAGTCGCCGCGGGTGACCCAATCTTCGACCAGGGCGATTGTCTGGAGGTGGTCAGCCCGGATTCGCTCCGTCCTAAAACGCGTGTAGACGCCAGCGACAAGCAGCGAGCCGACGACAATAACCGCCGCCGCCGACCACGTTATCACCTTTGTGCGATTTCTTCGCAGGAATTTCTGCAGACGGTAGATCGTTCCGGGCGAGGACGCCGTTATGGGTTCCTGCCGCAGGTGCCGCTCGATGTCTTCGGTCAGGGCATGCACCGTCTCGTAT
>JAFGGE010000092.1 GCA_016930745.1 Sedimentisphaerales bacterium | reverse complement strand
CTGGCCCGGTCGCCCACATCCGACAATTCCGTAGCTTCCAGGGCAAATGTGCCCGACAAGGAAAAGGCCGGATACAATCCCGCCGTGGCGACGCCGATCCGGGCGGTTTGCGCCGCCAGCAGACGCTCGGCCCTGCGGATATCGGGCCGCTGGCGAAGCAGTTCGGCCGGCAGACCCATCACCACCTGTTCCGGCACACCAGGGATAGGTCTATGGGCGGACAATTCGCTTTCCAGCGAGCCGGCATGGCGGCCAAGCAATACGGCCAGCCGGTTGAGGGAAATCGTCAGAGCCGCTTCCAGCGCCGGCAAACCCGATTCGGTATTGGCCAGATTCAGCTCGGCCTGAGCGACATCCAGCTCGGGCGCCAATTCGGCCTTGAACCGGTTTTGGGTCAGTTCCAGGGTCTGCCTCTGCATGGCAATGTTCTGGAGGATATAGTCGATTCGCTCCTGCAGCGCGCGAATCTGCACATAGGTTACTGCCACTTCGGAATACAGGCTGACCATCACATCCCGATAGTCCTCCACGGTGGCATCCAGGGAAGTGTCCGCCGATTCGATGGAACGGGCGATTCTACCGAACAGATCGATCTCCCAGCTTGCATCCACGCCGATCGAATGCAGATTGGTCTGGTCGGGTTCGCCCAGCAGAGGCGCCATAAGCCCGTTTGCGCTGGCGCGATCCCGCGAATAAAAGCCCACACCGTCCACCTGCGGCCAGGACTGGCCGGATACGACCGCCCGTTGCGCCTGTGCCTGACGAATGCGGGATACCGCCGTCCGGAGTCCCAGGTTGCCTTCGGTCGCCTGATGGATCAGATCCTCCAGGACCGAGTCCTGCAAAAGCTTCCACCAGGTCGTTAAATCGGCCTGACCTTCCGAGAGTCCCTGCGTCAGCTTGATATGCCATGCATCCGGCATCGTTGCCTCAGGAGCGGTATAGTCCGGGCCCACCCGGCAGCCTGCACAGAACACAAGGGAAAGTCCCCACGCCCAGACAGGGACAATATACCGACGGGATCCGCTGCCCGCCTTCTGTCCCTTCGCCCATACCCATTTCATCATGGAGGTATCCTTTCTTCTTGCCGCTTGATTCATAAAATGGATATTATAAGAGAAACGTTTCTCGGCTTCAAACAGAAAGGACAGGACAATGGAATGTATTACACAGCGGTTTGAAACGCCCCGCGGCCCGGTGGAGGGGATTGTCGTCAAGTGGCCGGGATTCAGTCTTTTACTGGTAACCGGAAGCAAAGGATTTCTGGCCTGTCCGGCGATCGATGTGCCGGCCTGTCAGGGATACGGCAAGGCGGCGGCCATCGTGGAAAGCTCGGCCGACAATCCCATCGGAACGCTGGAGCGATTCTGCGAACGAAAAATCACCAAAGCCAATGCCCTGGCCCGACAACTTGGTATAAAAGAAGGCATGTTCGCCCGCGATGCCTTTGCCTTGATCGCTTAGAATAAAAAAACACCTCACTCTATGACACACAAAACAAGGTGAGGTGTTTTTAATTATCTGTACGCTTGAAAAACTGACGCGTTTATCTCCAACCGGCAGGTAAATACCCTCGTCTCATCCACTCCAAATCCGGATTGTCTTGCTGTACAGCACCTGCAACACCACCACCCGGCATAGGTTTACCAGTCATGAGAGATATAGTTCTCTCATCAGTCCAACCATGCTTTTCCGCATGGCCATCAGCGAAAGCTAGGGTGCTCCGATCATTGTGATAACCAGCCGGCCAGTCCCACCAGCTCCAGTAATTACCGTTTGCCATCATAACAAATCCACCGGCATAATATAACTGACCGTGCTGAACATAATCTTCTTCTACAAATACATACTTTTCACCGGGTAGCACGATTTCATTGAACTTTGTTACACAATAAAGTTGGCCCGATTGTCCACTGGGCTTGGTTACATTGCGGTAACCTGTAATCGGTCCATAGAGGCCACTGCGAGAATTGAAGTCCTCACTGTTCATCAGGCCAGAGCCGGCATAACTGATATAAGCGGCATGCATCGCATCCTCAGTTTTCCAGTACTTGTCCATGGGACAGTGATAAATTTTCTCACTCGCTGTATAGGGGAACAATTTTCCTGCTCGAATTCCATTCAATCGGTACTCCTGACAAAGTTCTGAATCTGGAGGCACAGCCGCATTTTCCGGATTGTCAGTATCACGATAAAGTGGCCTTTCCACCCAGCGATAAGGCGTTGCCCGACCGCCACTATAGTAATTTGATGCTCCGATAAGGTATGCATTATTCTCCTCCTGATACAAGTACCAAGCTTTCGCCAGTCCATTCTGATTGTGTAAACAAACAGCGCCCGTAGCCTGTTCCTTGGCATACTGCAACGCCGGTACCAGCACAGCCAGAAGGATTCCGATAATGGCGATTACAACCAAAAGTTCGATGAGGGTAAATGCGTTCCGTTTCATGGCAATTCCTTTACAACCAACAACCCATTATCCCATAAAAACCACCCCGTGCTCCTCCGGAAGGCACGTTCGTGTAACCATCACACCTGTATTGCAGCATCGTTTATTATAGCGTCAGGCAAAGCCGATTGAAACATGTTTTTGCGTCATTTTTTCTTCGTTTTGCGACTTTTACCCGCCGTTTTAATCCCTCCCGCATATCTGACTTCACTTGCCGCCGCCGCGATAGTAACGTACACGGAGGGCCTTTTCGTATAAACTAAGAAAAGAATTTTTAGTTCAACTCATAAAAAGGTTGCCCTATACTCCCGGGCAATAATAAGGAATATACCGTTTTCATACCGTCGGCATTACCCTTCCCGGCGGCAAGTCACATAAACGGCCTGAGCGGCAAGGAGATTAGGCAAAAACCGTACCGGCGCGATCCGATGCTTGCTTAGAGGGATTTTTTTTTCGATTTCATACCCTAATTCCTGACAGAAATCATCGAAATCCCGCAGCGATAGAAAATGAATATTCGGCGAATTGTGCCATCCAAACGGGAGTTGCCGCGTGACCGGGGCCCGGCCGGCCAAAAGCAATTGCATACGACAGATCCAATGGGCAAAATTGGGAAAGCTGACGATGACCTTTTTAGCGACCCGGTGCATCTCCCGCAGCACCAGGGCAGGATCTTTGACCGTCTGGACCGTCTGGGAGAGGATGGCATAATCAAAACACTGTTGGCAATAGGTTCCCAGCCCCCGCTCAATGTCCCTTTGGATCACCGGAAGCCCCCTGCCGATACAGTGGACAACCATGTCCTGATCCAGCTCGATCCCTTCAGCCCGGATTCGCTTGTCCCGGATCAGTTGCGCCAGAAGCTCGCCGTCGCCGCAGCCGACGTCCAGGACCTTGCTTTCCGGTTCGATCAAAGATTCGATCAATTCATAATCGACGCGGACTCTCCGGGCATGGTCATGAACCTTGTATTGGGGGGATGGGCCTTTGACGGAGCGATCCGAAACGCCGCGGAGTTCGCCATAAGCGTTGTCCAGAAAGCCTGACAGGATTCGGCACAGCGTCTCCGGCTCCAGCAGAAAGGCGTCATGCCCGTAAGGAGAGTCGATATTGCAGTAGCTGACCTGCCGGCACAGGGAGGTCAGGGCATCGCAGATTTCCTCGGATTGTTTGGGGGTAAACAGCCAGTCGCTGCTGAAGCTGACGACCAGAAATTTACACTTCGTCCCGGCGAATGCCGCCGGCAGATCGCCGTGCTCTTTGGCCAGGTCGAAATAATCCATGGCCTTGGTGATATAGAGATAACTGTTGGCGTCAAACCGCTCGACAAAGGTCTGCCCCTGGTAGTCGAGGTAGGTTTCGACCGCAAATTCGGAATGGAAATCGTAGCGGTAATCCTGGGCCTGGCGGAGCTGGCGTCCGAATTTTTCGTGCATCCCGGCCTCGGACAGATAGGTGATATGCCCGACCATCCGGGCGATGGCCAGTCCCTGAGCAGGCATGCCTTTGTCATGGTACTGGCCGTTGGCAAAACATCCGTCGGCGAGAATGGCGTTGCGGCCGACCGCATCGAAGGCGATGGCCTGGGCCCCCAAACGGGTCGTCGTCGCGATGGCGGCCGCGCTTTGGACCATGTCGGGATAGGCGATGGCCCATTGCAGGACCTGCATCCCGCCCATGGAGCCGCCCACGACGCAGAGGAGTTTTTTGATGCCGAGCTTGTCGAGCAGACGTTTCTGGACGTTGACCATATCGGCAATGGTAATGATCGGAAACTCCAGGCCATACGGTTTTCCCGTGGCGGGATTGACCGACGAGGGCCCCGTCGTGCCGCAGCAGCCGCCCAGCACATTGGAGCAAATGACGAAATACTTGTTCGTATCGATGCCCTTGCCCGGGCCGATCATCTCGTCCCACCACCCCGGCTTGCGGTCGTCTGAGCCGCTGTAGCCGGCCACATGCGCATTGCCGCTGAGGGCATGGCAGATCAGGACGGTATTGTCGCGGGCCTCATTTAATATTCCGTAGGTCTCGTACGCGATATCAATTGGTCCCAGTGTCTTGCCGCCGGCCAGAATCAGGGGCGCATCGGCTTCGACGACCCGCACGATCCGGGTCTCGACGATTCCGACCGAGTTATCCTGGTGCGTTTCCATGGCCGCACACTATACCGACACACATCGAATTGGCCAAGAGCGATCCGGCATTTTTCATCGGTCGGGACCGGCTTGAAGCGATTCGGCAGCGCTGCAAAGGGTATTGAAATGGCGCACAAAGCTCTCGCTGCGGATCGCATTGTTAGTGATCCATCGTCCCTGCTCATCCATGGCCTCGATAATCCGGCGAATCTCCGGCATCCGGCTGTTCAAAATCGGACGGTTACGGGTCGGATCGGAAGGACGGGGTGTTGACTGTTTCCGTTTCCATGCCGGGGGACCAACTTCTTTAGCGCTTTGGTAATAGCCAATGCTGGAACCAATCCCATACTCCCCCTGCCAGCCGTAGCTGGTCCTTTCTTTCTCGCTGATCTTGGCATAGTCGTAGAAGACCTTACCCCCGTTTTCGCGATCCCCGTAAATCGGCCGATTAGAGCCCACCTCATAGAGGCGTGCCCAGCGGTTTGGTCCAATTGGGGAATGGTTCAGCCATTCGATGGCCGCCGGGATCGGCGACAGATATTGTTCATTTTCCGTATATAAATACAGGTCGGTCAGCGTGCGGATATTATTGGCTGTCACATAGGAGCAGATCCCCGGCGGTTCAAAGCTCCGAGCCCAGGCCGGCTTCATATCGTGGCTGTACTGCTGGGACCAGCCGGCCTGAGGCGTTTTGCCTTGCGAGGCGATGATAAAATCGCTGCCTTTACAGGCGCTTTGCAGGTACGCCGCTTTATCGTAGGTTGTGTGGGCCTTGAGCATCAGGGCGATACAATCATTCATCGCATGGTCGTTGAAGGTATAGTAGTCATGATACCCCCCGCGCAACGGATACCACTGAGGCCAGGCGCCGTTGGGAAACTGGCTTTGCAGCATGAAACGCAGACCCAGCTCGATACCGTCGGTCAGCCACAGATCCTCAAGTACCTCATCGGCGTCGATCAGGAATGCAAGAGCGCCCTGGGTAACGTTATCATCGAAGGAGCATCGCCCCTCCCGGCGAAGAGGTTCGACGGCCTCCTCGGTCAAATGGGAGACATCCACACGGTGGTCCCATCCGCCGATGGCGCGCTGGCCCCAGACCAGGGCCTTGGCTACTTCGCGTACGGCGTCCAGATAGTATGCATCCCCCGTGGCTTTATAGGCCCGCAGCCAGCATTGACCGACGGAGGGGGTTCCCGGCGGCTGGACCCAGATTTCCGTGTCTTTGGCCTTTTCGTAGGTCGCCTCGCCAAACCGCTGCTTCAAATCGAGCGAGTAGATACCGCAGTATCCGCCATGCGTCGAGATCGAACGCATGAACTGGGCCGACTTTTTCATGGCCGACAGAATCTCGGTGTCAAATGCATCGGCTGCAAGCAGACCCTGGGAAAGAATCGAAGTGACGATAATCGTCAAATACCTCATTAAATCGCTCCCGATCCGAGACTACTTTCGTTGTAAACCGATCTTATCAAAAGGAATGGACGTAAAAGACGACATCTCTTTCAACGCAACGGAGTCCTTTTTGAGCCGAAAATCCATCCCGGTTTCATTGATAAAGCCGGGATCCTGATCCGTGGAAAAATTTCCCTCCATTTCCACCAGATTTCGATATCCGTCTGGGGTATTGAGAAGATTGGTGCGGACGGCAAGATTATGACTGACCATATTGCCGCGAGGCTCCGCAGGTTCTTCGGCAAGGATTGTTGCCAGTTTCGGATATCGCGTGCTGTACGGAGGCTGATCATAGTTGACGGCCTTGATTTTTTCATACATATGCCAGCCGCCGCCAGAGGAGATATACTGTTTTGCCCATTTTACACCGCGTGCGTCCATCAGCACTCCGTGTTTACAGTCAATGAAAATGTTATTGGTGACGATATTGTCTCTGCCGCCGCCGATATTAACAGCACAGAGCGAACCGGCCTTGTAAAAGACATTTCCGTGAATCGTAAATCCGCTGGCGGCATCATCCAGATAGACCACCCGGCTGCCGTGACGGTATTGCTCAGCGGCGCTATGGATATGATGGAAAAAATTATATCGGATTATCGTACCCCGATCCGCCCAGCTTCTGCCGCTGTAGAACGCCCCGACATCGTCGCTTTCGGTGCAGACATCATGGATTTCATTATATTCGATGATATGATCATTGCCGCCAAGCTGAATCGCATTATGCGGACCGTCGTGAATCAGATTATGGGAAACCCGCTGCCCGACCCCTCCGACACCGACGGCCGGCCGATATGTCATACACCATCGACTGTAATGATGAACGTGATTGTTCTCCGCATAGTTGCCCGCGGGAATCAGATGGGCCGTATCTCCCCCGCTCAAGCCGATTCCTCCGTCGCCGGTCTCATATATATCACAGCCGGAAACGCCGTTGCGGCGTCCGCCGGAAATGCGGACGCCTGCATTCCCAATGTCACGAATCGTACAATCGGCGATGCGTACATCCTGACAATTTTTTAGGCTCACCGCCGTGCCGCGCGTGCATTCGATGGTAAATCCCTGGATCGTAACATCCGAGCAGTTCTCGATGGAGAACGCGGAATCGATAGTTGAAACAAAGACCCGATGGCTCGAAATCGGCGCCGGCGGCCAAAAGTAGAGAATCCCCGTTTTGCGGTCCAGATACCACTCCCCGGGATTGTCCAGCTCCTCCAGCACATTTAAAAAGTAAAATCGGTGGTCCGGCGTATAACCATACACCCCATGCGGCGGCACTGTCTCAATTGTTTTCGTCGCTGTATCGATGGACTTGATATGCTCATAGGAATCGGCCCAGTCTTGTGTCCAGAAGCCGTGCATCCAGATGTCTTCCGTCTGAGTCCATCGATCCGGTCTGTCTTCTTTATACGTGAACTTGCCCCCCTCTTGCCCTGCCGGAACCTTGTCAATCTTGATCCACCCTTCATTAGGCCATCGGGCCAGTGTCATGGGCCTGTCCTGAAAGAACACCTCCAGCGCCGCCGGATAGGTCGGCCGGCCAAAACCGCGATTTTTAATTTCGCCAAAATCGGTGATCCCCTGAGCTTTCAAATCAGCCTGCAGAACATTCTTACGTGCCTCTGGATCAAGCCGCTTCAGGATATCTGAATCCCTGACCGATGTAAAACCCTTCACCTCCCTGCCAGCAATCAGCCGCACCTTCTCTTCATTCCAGGGTCGAATGAGAATTTTCGAAGCGGCATCCTGCGAAGTCAGAACCAGCGGTTCGGTCAGAAAATAATCTCCACCTCGTACAGACATGACAACCTCTTTAATTTCCTGCTTTCGGATTTTGTCCCGTGCGGCCGTCAGCGTCACCAGGGGCCCATCCGTCCGGGCGGCATTGGGACCGGGCAGAGCGCCAGACCACGCATCATTGCCGTCGACGTCCACATACAGTTCAGTAGGATTTCCCTGAGAGAATCCAAAACCAGAACAGCAAAGAAACAATAAAAAAAGGCGGATAACCGTTTTCATAAATCCTCCGCACGGCCCAATTAAAGCTTTTCTATCGATACGCCACAAAGCCTACCGAGTCAGTATAATCCATCATGGATCGGAGAGAAAAGCTTTTTTCAGTGTGTCGAACGCGATAAAATGCCGACATGAATAGAGGCGCGGCCATACGGAGGCCGCGGATTATCGGGCCTTGCCGCCTCCGGTTGTAAAGGGATTCGTATACGAAAAATGAAACGCGTGATTGATATGGTTCTGAGCGTGATTACGATTGTCCTGTTGGGGCCGCTGATGCTGGCGATTGCCGTATTCATCAGGGCCTGCGATCCGGGACCGGCCCTGTTCCG